>JAPLSF010000273.1 GCA_026398785.1 Pseudomonadota bacterium
TCGCCCTGCAGCACCAACCCGAGCTGATGCCGCCGGGGACCTGCGGCATGGATGCGGCGCAACGCCTGTATGCCGATCACCTCGTCCGGCACCTGCAATTCCACGTATTTGCCCAGGCGCACTTCGTACGGGTTCGTGGTGTCATCGGTATCGGCGCCGAAGGACAGCAGTCCGCTTTCCACCCACTCGCAGGTGTTGGGAGCGCCGGGGCCGATATCCCAGCGCCGGCCGGCTTCCTTGACGATGTTCCACAGCTGCGTGCCGCGCGCTCCGTCCATCAGGTAGAGCTCGAATCCCCCTTGCTTCGACCAGCCCGAGCGCGCGACCACGACCGGGATGCCCTCGATTGCAGTCTCACGAAACCAGAAGTACTTCAGCTCGCGTATCCAGTCACCGAAGATCGAAGCGACCACGTCCTCGCCTTTTGGCCCCTGTACCGCCAATGGCGAAACGTCGGGTTCGCTGATCTCGACGTCGAGACGGCGCTCGGCGGCAATCGCCTGCGCCCAGAGCCAGATGTTCGAGTCCGCGACCGACAGCCAGTAACGTTCCTCGTCGAGCTTGAGGAGGACCGGGTCATTGATCAGCACGCCCGCGTGGTTGCACAGCGGCACGTACTTGCCCTGGCCCGCTTTGCAACGGGTCAGGTCGCGGGGACTCAGGATCTGCGCGAGCCGCCCGGCATCCGGCCCCGTCAACTGCACCTGCCGTTCGCAGCCGACGTCCCATTGCGAAACGCCCGCTATCAACCGCCAGTATTCCGCTTCCGGATTACCGAAGCTCGTGGGCAGGAGCATGCGGTTATACGGCTGGAACCCGGTGACGCCCTCGGCAAGCGTGGCTTCATAATAGGGCGACGGACGCAGCCGCACGGAAGCAGTGATGTCGAACACGTTGTCTTGATCCTGAGTCGAGGGGCAGCGGTCTGTCCGCCGTCCAGAGCCTAGCATCCGGAGGCGGTCCCCGACCTCCCCACCACATCCACCACTGTTCCCCCGACCGTGCAACCGTTACCCTGCTCCATAGTCACGATTGAAGGTAGAGACTCCATGGCCAGACCCCCGAATTACTCACAGCAGAAAAAGCAGCGCGAAGAGGCCGCGAAGAAGAAGCGCGATGAGAAGCAACAGCGCCGGCAGCAGCAGAAAGACGAGTCCCCACCCACCCGCGACCCAGGCGCAGCAGCTCGATCTACAGTCGATTGAGCGCCCGGTGCATCAGCGCGGCACAGTTCGCACGACTGCCGAGGACCACGCACGCTTCTCTCTATCCCTCAGCATCCTCCATCCGGAGGCGCGGCAGCCGCGTGCTCGTCGTGACGCTTTCATCCCAGCTGATGGCGCGGTTGCGCCCCGCCGTCTTCGCCAGTAGCAAGGCCTGGTCGGCGCGTTCGATGGAGTCCCCCACGCTGACCTCCGGATCGAGCAGCGCCAGCCCGAACGAAGCCGTCACCCGGAGTGCGCTGCCGTCGTGACCGCATGCCAACGACCGGCCGTCGAGGCCGTCGCGGATGCGCCTGATCACCGCATGGCCAAGCGCGAGATCCGTTCCGGGCAACCCAATCAGGAACTCATCGCCACCGTAGCGAAACACCTTGTCATAGGGCCGCAGGTGCTGGGTAAGGTGTCGAACCGCGCCGGCCAGGATCTCGTCGCCCACGTGATGACCGTACCGGTCGTTGATGTCCTTGAAGTGATCGAGGTCCATGAAGACCAGGCAGCAGGTCTGGACGTGCCGCTTCGCCAGCTCGTGCCACTCATGCAGCTCCCGCAGCATCTCGGCGCGATCGTACGCGCCGGTCAGCGCATCGCGGTTCCGCAGCGTGCACTCGATCTCGTGTCGCAGTGAATCAAGTTCGCGGCGCAGCTGCGTGCAGCCCGCCAGCAGCTCCTCAAAATCCTCGCGAACGATGGCCTCATCCGCCGCCACCTCCCGCAGCACCCGTGTGGCGATCCGATGCAGGCGCTCGTGCTCCGAGCCGACCGCGGCGAAGGCCGGCGTTCCCCGCAGCTCGGCGGGTGCCTGCTCGTAATACCATCGGCCAAACAGGCAATTGAAGTGGGCGTCTTCCGCCAGATCGTTCGCATCAAGCGGCAGTCCGCAGACGATCTCGCGCAGCAGGTTGGAGTGCCACTCGACATAGTCTTGCATGGCGTGTTCCAGCTGCACCAGCGTCGTGCGCAGCGTGATCGGATCCATGTTGAGCATCCGTGTTCACCCCGTACTCCCCACGCCAGCCCTCGGCGCATCGTCGAACCAAGCCGCGCGCTGCAGGCCTCCGATGAGTACGCAACCGCAATTGCAGGTCGTCATCGCTCTGCGCCTTGCTCGCGAGGCCGCAACTACAGCTTCCCCCTTGACCGCCAGCGCTACAAGAGTGGGCACCGCGGATCAACCGCGAATTTCGTGTAACACGTCACAAAATGAACAAGACCCAGACCGGCGCGCTTGCCTGCCTGAGTCATGGTGTCACGTCGTTCTCTCCGTCCAGGCGCTCCGTTGCTCACTCGCCCAGCCGTGATGCAGCACTTGAACCGTCTGGCACTCACTCGCGCGTCGTATAAGTTTCCAGCGCGCCAAGCCCGCGCTGATCGATATGATCCAGCCGCCCAGCCAGCGGCGGGTGCGTCTTGTAGAGCTGCGCCAGGCTCGCCGACTCGCTGCCGAGTGCGGTGAGTTTCTGCAGGACGGCGTACAGCGCCAGCGGATTCATGCCGGCACGGGCCAGATAGAACTCCGCGGCTTCGTCCGCGCGATACTCGGCCTCGCGATCCAGCGATGTCAGCATGATGGCTGCGCCGTTTTTCTCGGCGTAGCGCCGGGCGTAGCTGCCAGCGACACTGTCGTTACCGACGGTGACGTTCCTCATCGCCTCGTCCTTGCCGACAGTCGCCAGTTCCTGCTTGTGGATCACCTTGTAGTGATCGCGTTGCACGCAGTGACTGATTTCGTGCCCCAGCACGGCCGCGACCTCGCTATCCGACGCCAACAGCTGGTACAGGCCGCGCGTGACCAGGATGAAGCCACCCGGTGCCGCGAATGCGTTGACCTCGGGCGTGTCGATCACGCCAAAGGTCCATGGCAGCTCAGGACGACTCGTTTGCGAGGCAACCCAGCGACCGACCAGGTTGACGCGTTGCTGTGCGCTCGCATCGTTCCACAATGGACGCGCGCCGAGAATGCGGCCGGCAATTTCCGGACCGAGCGCGACCTCCTCCGCGGCAAGCTCGTCCTCGGACTTCGGCGCCGCCTTCGCGGCCGTGTCGAGCGTGGTGCCGACGTTGACGCCAAATGAACCGAGCAGGCCGCCCACGGATTTCGCCAGTTCCGTCTTCGAAGTCGCGGGCTCCGATGGCGGTTTCCCGGACTTCCTGGCGGCCTTGGCTTCACCGGCATACGCCACGCGTGTCGCCTGCCAGCCCTGCGCGCCGGCATACGCGGCAGCAGCGGACGCATCGACCCGATTGCCGACCATCGCGTTCAGTTGCGCCTGGTCGAATGCCCGGCGGTCTCGGTGACGCGGCCCTTGCCGGCCTTGCCTCCCATCAACACGCGCATGTTGGCTTCGCCATCCTCGACGCCGGCATAGGCCACGCGCACGTCATTGACGCGCACGAAACCAGGCGCGCCGGCGGACATCAGCAACTGGTACCAGAGGCCCTGCTGCGCGGAGATCTTCACATCCGTGTTGCGCTGGAGCGTAGCGACCTTTGGCGCGTCGAACCTGGGCTGGGCATACACATCAGCGGTCGGCTTCTGCACGACGGCGGACAGCTCCGCAGCACTCAAGTTCGATGCCAGCGGCGCGACTGCGACCAAGCCAAACAGGAAAGTGCGCATCACGAGCCTCCAGACGAAACGTCCGTACGATCGAAAAAAGCCGCCCGCCGCGCCAGCGGCGATTCAGTCGAGGCGGCCACCACCTGGCCGACCAGATCGCGCAGGCGCCGGCGTTCGCCGCGATCACTGTCATCGTTGCCATCGTCGATCTCGGCGCAAGCGAAGGCGAGGCGCACGCTGCCGTCATCGGACAAGCGCGCGTCATATTCGGCCAGCTGCCGTTCCAGCCTTGCGAGATCGTGCATGGCGGCAGCGCGCGCCGCACCCGCGCTTTCGCCGTGCCAGATCAGCACCATCAAGTCGTCCAGGGCTTCGTGCAACCAGCTCTTGCGTTCCACCACGCCCTCCAGCATCACCGCATCGCTGCCGGCATACAGGAAGCGTCGCAGCCGGCGGCGGTATTCGCGTCGGCGTCGCGCTGCGGCCTTTTCGCCGAGGTGAACGTCAGGCACAAAGCGCAGACGCGCGATCGCCAGCCAGCGATCCTGCTCAGGGACGAATTCCGGCAGGAAATCGCCATTGCCCACGGCGCGCCCGCGTTGTATGCCGGCGTACAGCCGGCACAGGCCGAAGATCAGGCCAACGAAGCCGATGCTGGCGAATATGTCGAAGAAGAACCCGAAGAACGTGAGACCCACGAACGCGGCCGTCAACATCGTCACGTTGGCGGCGACGAAGACCGAGTCGATGTCGGTGGCCGGTTCGCCGCGGTAGAAGGCAAACGTGGTCAGCGCGGTCAGCAACATGGCAATGACATACTTGAGCCACGCCGGCGGCGCACGAATTGCGCTGCCGGCAATCAGTGCTTCGGTGGCCTCGGCCATGACTTCCACGCCCGGCATCACCGGATCGACCGGGGTGGGCTTGGCATCGTTGAGTCCGGAGGCCGTGTAGCCGACCAGCGCCACGCGATTCTTCAGGATCGGCGGTATGGTCGTCGCATCGCGGCAGACGGGCTTGCCGCCGGTCAACAGGTCGGCGGCACTGATGCGCGGCAGCCGGGTGTCCCGTCGCCAGTTCGGTCGCACCATGGCGGCAAGGTCTGCGGGTGATCGCGCCGTGGCGGTCGTCGCCAGACGCAACGGCAGCGACGGCAGGGCCCAGTCGCCGACCGTCTCGCGCAACGGAATGTCACGCAGTACGCCGTCCTCACTGCGAGTTACGTTGGCAATTGCGCTGAACCTGGCCATCGCCTCGCCGTATGGCAACAACAACGCGACCTGCGGATCGTTGCGTGGGTGAGCCTGCAGCGCAAACGCTGCCGGGGCCTGCGACGCCCGCACGGGCGAACCCTCGTCGTAGTCTGGATGCAAGCGCGTGGAACCGAATACAAAGCGGCCGCCGCCACCTGCGGCCATCGCTTCCAGGGCTTGATCGCCGACTGGATCGCTTTGCGAGGAATCGGTAAACAGCACGTCGTAGCCGACCGCGCGCACCTCGGCACGATCAAGCCTGTCGAGCAAATCCGCGTGCCGTTGCCGGCTCCATGGCCAGCCGCCTTCGTTGCGAGCGCGAAAATACTCGATCGAGCACTCGTCGATTTCGACCACGACCACGCGACCGGAAGGCTGCGGTTCAAACGGGCGCCACTGCACCACGCGATCGAAGATCGCATCCTCAGCCGAGTTGAGTGAGCGGGTGTGGCTCCAGTCCCAGGCGAGCCAGACGATCGCGCCAAGCGCGAGCAGCGGATAGAACGCGAACTTCAACCGCAACGCGACTTGCGCAAACGGCCGCCGGTAGCTGCGCTCAACTCTGGTCCACGCGAGGATGAAGCCGTGGCCGAATGCGGCCAGGCTTGCGTCGATCCACGAGAGCACGCGGTCCGTCAACCTGCCGATCATCGACGATCCCCCTGCCAAATGATGGCAGGTTTGGCAGGCTGCCGCGCCAGCGCAGTCCCGAAACCGGACGATGGCGGCAGCAGCAGCCCGGCTGAAAAGAACGGGCCGCCCGCAGGCGGCCCGTCATCGCACTGCAGCAGCGGGAAGGTTCAGCCGGCCGACATGCCGAGCCCCGCCATCGCCGCGCTCAGTTTTTCCTTCACCTGACGTGCGGCCGTGACGGCCTGCTCCATGTTGCCAGCCGCCTGGGAGGCCGTGGCCTGATCCCACAGGGCCCTGGCTTCATCCACGCCGGACTTTGCCGCCGCGAACGATGCCGCGTCGAGCCCCGCCGGCAACTTCTTCGACTTCGAGAGAATCCCGACCCGGCTGGTGACGGCGGCCAGCTGCGCAGGGAGATCCGCCGCAAGCGTGCCCCACTCGCTGTTGAACGCCTCCAGCGCAGCTGCCTCGGCAGCCTGCTTGGCGCTGGCGGCCGCAGCGGTGAGGCCCTGCGCCTGCGCCAGCAGCGCGGGAGCTGCGGCGAGCAAACCCTTGTAGTCCTTCTGGTCGAACTTCATCTTCAGGTCGGCGACCTGGGTCGTCACGGCCTGCAGCTGATCGGGAATGTACTGCGCGGCATCCGGACCGGCGGCGGCGACGGCTGCTTCGATGTCGGCGATGGCCTTCTTGGCCGGCTCCATCTGGTTGGCACAGCCGGCGAGCAACGCGGCAGCCATGACGAGCGAGAGAAATCCTGCGAAAACGGTCTTGGGCTTCATCGGTAACTCCTGGGCTATACGGTGGCATCAGACGCGATCAGGGAATGCGAAGCTGCTGGCCGACCTGGATCTTGTCGGGGTCGCTGAGCGTGTCCTGGTTGGCCTTGAAAATCTCGGGGTACAGGCTGCCGTCGCCATACACTTCCTTGGCGATCTTCCAGAGCGTGTCGCCCTTCTTCAACTCGTACCACTGCGTATAAGCGCCGTCGGCAGGTGCTGCCTCCGGCTGTTCCTGCGCTGTACCCGGCGGTGTTCCCCCGGCGGGAGGGGCCTTTTCTTGCATCGTGATCTCCTTGTCGCTTGTGCTGTAAGGCGGCGGCGCGGCCCGTCACGGTCTTTCCGTCCAACACGTGGACCCCACCCCTGGGATTCCCGCTGCACCGAGATGCGCTCGACTGTGGAATTTCCTCGACGGCGACAATTTTAGCCGGTCCCGATACGCCGCGTGGGATCAGTTCGCGGGCGCTGCTGGAAAACGCAGAAATCCAAGGGGATGGCAATGGTGGCCAGGGACGGAATCGACGGCCACTCAGATCAACCTGGCCAGACCGAATGAGCTGGCTCAGGTCGCCCCCCCTCACCCACCGGACTCGCACCCTGAAACCACCGGCCTCTGACGATACAGCCGATCGAACATCCGCTCGAGCTTGGGATTGACCCCGCGCGCCTGGTCCACCACTTGCTTCACCCAATCGAAGTACTTTTGACGCCGAGCTAGCGACCATCCGGCCGGCGGACTCGCGAGGATGTCGCGCAGATTGCAGATCTTGTCGGCCAACTTCACCTGCCGTGCCCGCTCACTGGCACGCCCGGCTTTCGCCACTTGCAGCCGCCTGCGCGACTCATCCGCCAGGAACTTGACGTCGGTCACTTCGATCACGACGTCCGCCACGGACGTACCGAAGACGCCCCGCAACTCGTCATAGGTCGTCTCGGTGTCGTCGATGGTGTCGTGCAACAGGGCGGCTGCGATGACGATCGGATCGTGTTGCCCGCAGCGCCACATCCGGCCACAAATAGTCCGCAGGCGATATGGCGCGCTGACCATCGTTTCACTGGAGCACGTCCCCTGAATGCCGAGACACCGGCGAGAAGATTCGCTGCTGCAATCTGCACTGGCTGAAAGTTCCCGGGGAAGACGACGAGATGAAAAGAGCCGCCTGGATGGTCGCGATTCTGGTCGTGGCGGGCGTGGCCGCGCTCGGGTGGGCGTATTCGGGGCAGTACAACGTCGCGGCCGATGTACCACACTGGGGTCTGACCTCCAGAGCCCTCGCCCTGGTGCGCGACCGCTCAGTCGCAACCGGGGCCGCCGGTTTGACGGTGCCAGATCTTGCCGACCGCGACCTGATCGCCCAGGGAGCTGAGCACTATTCGGAGATGTGTACGGGCTGCCACCTTGCGCCAGGCGTCACGACTTCTGGACTCCGGCAGGGCCTGTACCCGGCGCCTCCCGACTTCAGTGCGGGAACCTCACTGCGACCGGCAGAGGCGTTCTGGGTCATCAAGCACGGCATCAAGATGTCCGCCATGCCCGCCTGGGGAAGCACGCACGACGACGACGCTATCTGGGCTATCGTCGCATTCCTGCAGCAACTGCCCACGCTCGATGCAAACGAGTACTCGGCGCTTACCGCAGAGCCGGATGCTGCGTATGACGATCACGAGGCGGACGAGCATGGCCATGAGCATAACGCCAGTTCGCACGACGAGCTGACGAACCCGGCTGCGGTCGATCCGGGTGAGACTACAATGGAGCAACCATCAGCCGTGCCACATGTCCATCCACATGCAAATGACCATGAGCACAGCTGAGTCAAGTGAGATGAGACGGAAGGGATGAGTCGGGCACCCAGCACCCCAGCACCGGACGTGCGCCGGGTCCTGATCGTAGAGGACGAGCGCGACCTTGCGCGCGTGCTGAAACGACATGTGGAGGGCATCGGCTGCGAGGTGCAACTGGCCGGCACCGGCGAGGAAGCCGTGGCGCTGGGGCATGAGGAGTTCGACCTGGTGCTGCTCGATGTGATGCTGCCGGGCATCGATGGCATGGAGGTGTGTCGTCGCCTCCGTTCACTCAAACGATACATGCCGGTCCTGATGCTGACAGCCCGGTCGAGTGACATCGACAAAGTCATGGGACTCGAAGCCGGCGCGGACGACTACCTGACCAAGCCATTCAGCGTGCAGGAGCTGCTCGCCCGCATCAAGGCGATCTTCCGTCGCATGGATGCGATGTCCTCTGCCCAGGCGGCGCGTGAGCGCCCGCTCGAGGTCGGCGATGGCATTCGCATCGAGCTGGGGACGCGGGAAGTGCGGGTGCGTGGACAGCCAGTGGACCTGACCCAGAAGGAGTTCGAGCTGCTGCTGCACTTCGCACAGAATCCGGGACGGGTCTACTCGCGCGCACAGCTGCTCGACGCCGTGTGGGGTTACCACCACGATGGTTACGAACACGCAGTGAATTGCCACATCAATCGGCTGCGCGCCAAGATCGAAGCAGACCCGGGCGAACCGAAGCTGCTGCTGACCGTCTGGGGTGTCGGCTATAAATTCTCGCCTGAACCCGCCGCAAGCCAATGAGACTCCCCCGGACACTCTTCGGGCGCCTGCTGCTTGTGTTCCTGCTGTTCGGCATCGTCATGACGGCCGCGCTGCTTTACGTGATGCAGGTCTCGCACAGTCAGTTCCACCGGGAATTCGACCAGACGGTCAATCGCGACCTGGCCCGCCGCTATGTTGCAGCGAACTTCCTGCTCACCGACCGTAATCTCACGGCCAGCTCCCTGCACCAGGGCATCAAGAAGCTCGCAGCAGCGAACCCGGAAATCGACATCTACCTGCTCGACGATACGGGTGGCATCGTCGCCGCTTCGGTGCCGGAAGTCGGTCGACACAGGAATCGTGTCGATCTGCAGCCGATCAAGGAGTTCATTGCGGGACGCGCGGCGCCGATTCTCGGCGACAACCCGCGCGACGAAAGCGGCAAGGACGTATTCTCCGCGGCGCCATTTCACGTCGCCGATTGCCCGGCCGACTATCTGTATCTCGTGCTCGGTCGGGCCGAGGACGCACCTGGCGCGTCCCGCATGCGCAATACCTTTGCCATTCGGGAAGGCGCGGGCATCATCGTGCTGGCAGCCGCATTGTCCGTGGCGCTGAGCCTCATTTTCCTGCGGCTGCTGACGCGCAGGTTGAGCGTTCTGGAACGGACCATGTCCCGCTTCGAGAGCTTGAGTGCGGGACCGAATGGGGTCGCCCCCAAGCGCCGTGGTGGCGACGAGATCGATCGCCTGGAGGCGCTCTTCCGTGACCTTGCCGCTCGAATCGAGGCGCAGATGGCACAGCTGCAGTCGGTTGACGCTGCTCGGCGCGAGATGCTGGCCAATCTTTCGCACGACCTGCGAACCCCGATTACGACGCTGCTTGCGCATCTTGAGTCCCTGCAGATGGATGAGCAGCCGCTCAGCGAACAGGAGCGAAGGGAGTACGTCGCCGTCGCGATGCGCCAGAGCAAGCGCGTGGCGAAGCTCGTCGATCAGCTGCTGGAGGCCGCCAAACTGGACGCCCGGCAGATCGTGGCAAATCCAGAGTCCTTCCCCGTTGGGGACCTGCTGCAGGATGTCGTGCAGAAATTCGCCCTGGTTGCTCGCGAGCGAGGCATTGACCTCACGTTGAGCGTGGCTCCCGCGCATTTGCGCGTATACGCGGATATCGTCCTGCTGGAACGCGTGCTCGACAACCTGATCGACAATGCGCTACGGCACACGCCGCAAGGAGGACACGTCACAGTCAGCGCGGGTCCGAATGGAGAGCGTGTGGTCCTGGCTGTCACAGACTCGGGATCGGGCATGACGCCGGAGGAAGCGGCTCGCGTCTTCGACCGGTTCTACCGTGGGGACCTCGGCCGATCGACCACATCGGGTCAGGCGGGGCTCGGCCTCGCCATCGTGAGAGGCATCCTCGAGTTGCACGGCACGACCATTGCGATCGATACCCGGCCGGGCCAGGGTGCAACTTTCCGCTTCGATCTGCCGGGTAGACCCGTTGGTTGAGGCAACGGCCTGGTGGAATGTACGTAATCGAGCGTTTCGCGATAACTGCGCGAAACATTGATTCGATCATGTCTCCTGTGCGGATGAGTCACGGCGCTGGGTGCCGCAGGAACAATCCGCTGAACCAGACACGAGTCGCAGGAGAGTCACGATGAATCGATTGATCACGATGTTGAGCGTCGGCGTTGCCGCAGTCATGTTGTCGGGCGGCGCATGGGCGGCCGACGCGGCCATGGTCACCCCCGCACAGATCGAGGCCGCAAAGACGTCCGCGGATCACGAGGCGATCGCTGCGTCCTACGACAAGGAAGCAGCCCAGCTCGACAGCATGGCCAAGGAACACGAAGCCATGGCCAGGAGCTATCGAGCGGCGGCAGCGGGAACCAAGGGTGCCAACCCGGCTGCGATGTCTGCACACTGCAGCAAGCTCACGACACAGTACAAGGCGGCAGCCCAGGAGAACCGCGACCTTGCCGCGGCCCATCGGCAGATGGCGAAGGACTGCTGCGCCAAGAAGTAATCGCGCCAATTGAGTCCCGGGGGCCGCCGGTCATAGGGTCCCTGGGACTGTGCGCGGCCTGTCAGCCCTCGCCAATCTGGCTGCCTGTGCACGATCATGATGCTGGAATGCACGGATTGGGAGCCGCGTTATGGATCGTCGTCGTTTCATCTTGCTCGGCACCGCGGGTTCAGTCGCGGTTCTGACCGGCTGTGGAGGAGGCGGCGGCGCATCGTCGGCCATGTCTGGGGGTGTCCCGCCGCCCTCAGCCCCGCCCACGTCCACCCAAGTACCGTCGACCTCGCCTACGGCACTGACACCCGGCCAGGCCCTCCCCGACCTCGTCCGCCTCGAGAACGCCAGCACCACTCCAAATGCATTCCACGGCACGCTGGTCGCCGAGCGCGCGAGCAAGGCGCTGCGGGTAGGTGGCTCGACTGAATTCTGGACGTACAACGCGCTGGTTCCTGGCCCACTGATCGACGTGTTCGAGGGTGACACGCTCCAGATCCGCCTCGAAAACCGCCTGCCGCAGGCAACGACCGTGCACTGGCACGGATTGCCCGTTCCCCCGAGCCAGGACGGCAACCCGATGGATCCGATCGCGCCGGGCAGCAGCCGAACCTACGAGTTCACGCTTCCGGTCGGCAGCGCCGGCACGTACTGGTACCACCCTCACACGCACGAGCACACGGCCGAGCAGGTGTTCCGCGGGATGGCCGGGCTGCTGGTCGTGCGCTCGCGGACGGACCCGGTACCTGCCGCCATCCAGGAAAAACTGCTCGTCATCTCCGACCTTCGCCTGGCGCCGGACGGCTCCATCCCCGCGAATACGGCGATGGACTGGCAGAACGGACGGGAAGGCGATTACGTGCTCGTGAACGGCCAGTACCAGCCGGTGCTCAGCATCGGTCCCGGGCAAAGCCAGCGTTGGCGGATATTGAACGCGACCAACGCCCGGTACCTGCGCCTCACGCTGGATCAGCACGCATTCACGCTGATCGGCACCGACGGCGGACTGCTCGGGGCAGCCGTTCCGGGACTGAGCGAGATCCTGCTCGCGCCCGCGCAGCGCGTCGAGTTGATCGTTACAGGTGGGCTCGCTGCCGGCGCCTCGGCGCTCCTGCAAAGCCTGCCGTATGACCGCGGGACGATGGGCATGGGAATGATGGGCAGCGCCGCTTCCAACATTCCACTGCTGACGCTCAGTTACTCCGGGCCGGCCGCCGTGCCCGTGGCACTGCCGACCGCACTCCGGCCGATCGCGCCGTTCGGCGTGCCCACGGCCACCAAACGCCTCGTCTTCTCCGCAGGCATGGGTATGGGTATGGGTATGGGTGGCATGGGCGGCGGCATGATGCAGTTCCTGATCGATGGCAAGAGCTTTGACCCGGCACGCGTGGATCTCACGAGCCGCGTCAACCAGGTGGAACAGTGGACCATCGAGAACCGTTCGAGCATGGACCACCCGTTCCACCTGCACGGCACGCAATTCCAGGTAGTCAGTCGCACCCGTGGAGGCGTGCCGATCCTCGAAGCGTCGCTTGCATGGCAGGACGTGGTGAACGTCCCCGCACTCGAGAGCGTCGTCTTCAACGTTATCCAGCGCGAAGTTGGCAGGCGGATGTACCACTGCCACATCCTCGAGCACGAGGACCAGGGCATGATGGGTGTGCTGGACGTCATTGCCTGACGCGACATGGCTCAACCGTCGCGCATGAACTGTCGCGACCCACGAGACACTTTCGAGACCTCCGCCCAATACCATGCGTGATTGGTTGCTTGTGCATGCGGCCGGCCTCCGTGCTTCCGCTGCCCCCGATAGCTTGACCGGAGCACGTTCCATGACCAGACCAGCCGCCCTTGGCTTCCTCGTCTCGACCAGCCTCGCACTGGCTGCCTGCGGCGGCGGTGGCAGCGGCTCGGGGGGCACGTCATTGCCACCGCCACCGCCGCCGCCCGTGTCCGGTACCGTGAGCGGCACGGCCATCAAGGGCCCCGTGGCTGGCGCGACGGTGACCGCCTACGCCATCAACATTGGCACGATTGGCGAGAAGATCGTTAGTGCCAGCACCGACGCCCAAGGCAACTTCGGCCTGTCGATGGGCCCTTACACCGGACCGGTGATGCTGCAAATGAGCGGCGGAACGTACTCGGACGAGGCCAGCGGCAACAGCATGACCATGATGTCCGGTGACGTCATGACCGCGGTACTGCCCACGATGGCGGCCGGAGCCACCGTCAGCGGCATCCAGGTGACGCCGCTCACGTCGATGGCGCAGACAATGGCGCAGCACCTCCCGGGCGGCATGACCGACGCCAACATCGGCACGGCGAATACCGCCGTGGACCACTACTTCATGGTCACGGACATTCTTCACAACGCACCGATGAATCCGCTCGTGTCTGGCTCCGGCAGCGCCGCAACCCAGGATGCGATCAACTACGGCATGAGCCTTGCCGCCATGTCGCAACTTGCGGCAAGCCAGGGCATGAGCTCGTCCTCTGCCATGGTCACCGCCATGATGAACGACGCCGCGGACGGCATCATGGACGGCAAGATGGCTGGCAGTGCCGTAATGATGGGCGGCATGGGAACAGGCGCGATGATGCCAGCAAACACCGCTACCAGCGGTCTCGCCACTGCGATGTCCACCTTCATGACGTCGGCACAGAACCACTCCGGAGTCGCGGTCGCGACGGTGCAGGCACTGATGAATCAACTGCGTGGCTCCAACGGCCAGATGATAGGCAGTGGGACGGGCTCGGTCGTGAACGGCACGATGAGCGGCAAGATCTTCAACGGTACGATGAGCCAGGGGACGGTCGCGGCTTACGCCGTCAACAACGGCACCATGGGTGGCCAGATCGCCAGTGCCGCGGCGGACGTGCAGGGCAGCTTCACGATGTCGCTCGGTACGTATGCCGGGGTCGTGATGCTGCGGATGAACGCTGGCACGTACACCGACGAAGCCACCGGAACTGCGATGTCGATGGGATCGTCGGACGTAATGACGGCGGTCATGCCTGCAGTGAGCAGCGGCGCAAACGTGACCGGCATGATGATCACGCCGTTGACTTCGATGGCCCAATCCAGGGCGCAGGCGATGACCGGTGGCATGGTCGATGCCAACATCACTGCCGCCAACACGGCCGTGGGCAACTACTTCCTGTGCAATGACATCCTGCGCACACAGCCGATGAACCCGACGGTCGCAGGTTCCGGCAGCACCGCCACGCCGGACCAGGGCAACTGTGGCATCGCCATCGCAGCCATGTCGAAGTACGCCATGGGTCAGGGCATGACCGTGTCCTCGGCGTTCGTCACGGACATGATGAACGACGCCTCCGACGGCACGATGAACGGCATGATGGGCAGCAGCCAGATTTCGATGGGAGGCGGCATGATGGGCGGCAGCATGATGCAGTCCAGCGCAGGCACGACTGGACTGGCGACGGCCATGACCGATTTCATGGGCTCCGCCATGAACCACTCCGGCCTTACCGCCGCAGACATGAACATGCTGATCCAGAAGCTGTCGTCTTCAAACGGGCAGCTGTAGAACAGCTGCGGCCTCCGCCGTCCAGCGCTGGACTTCTGGACGACTGCACCAGCCTTCGGCTGCGTGGCGTCGACGGCTCAATCGAGAGGACCGCGCGCCCGACCCGCTGTCATCGAACTACGTTCGGACTACACTGGGCCGTAGCGCGAGGTCTCTCATGACGAACCATGGCCACATGTTCAAGCTGACCGGCTATACGATCGGCAAGCGGGCTTTGCCGTTCGCGCGCAAATGAAATCCACCGCCGCGCCCCGACTCGACTCCGCCACGCTGCGCTCCATTCCTGCGGGAATCTGGGCACTCGGCTTCGTCTCCATGCTGATGGACATCTCCTCCGAGATGATTCACGCACTCCTGCCGATCTACCTGGTGACGGTGCTCGGTACGTCCGCGACGACGGTCGGCGCCATCGAGGGAATCGCCGAGGCGACCGCGTCGGTCACCAAGGTGTTCTCCGGCGCAATCTCCGACTGGATCGGCAAGCGCAAGCTGCTCGCCGTACTGGGATACGGCCTGGCGGCCATCACCAAACCCGTGTTTCCGCTCGCGCCGACAGTTGGCTGGCTATTCGCGGCACGCTTCGTCGATCGGATCGGCAAGGGTATACGAGGCGCGCCGCGCGATGCCCTAGTGGCGGACATTGCCCCGGCTCATTTGCGGGGCGCGAGCTTCGGCCTGCGCCAGTCGCTCGATACCGTCGGTGCTTTCATAGGGCCGCTGCTCGCGATCGCATTGATGTGGTTGACGGCGAATCACTTCAAGACGGTGTTCTGGATCGCCGTCGTGCCGGCGTTTCTGTCGCTTGCCCTGATCGTGTTCGCCGTGCACGAGCCAGAACGCGAGCCCGCGCTGCGCCAGGTGAAGTTTCCGTTGCACCGCGACGAACTCGCACGACTCGGTCGCAGCTACTGGCTCGTTGTCGCGGTCGCCACCGTATTCACGCTGGCGCGTTTCAGCGAGGCCTTTCTGCTGCTGCGCGCCAACCAGGTCGGGCTGCGGGTCATGCTCGTGCCGGCGGTACTGGTCGTCATGAACATCGTCTATTCGCTCGCCTCCTATCCCGCCGGTGTGCTGGCTGATGACGGCGGTCGCTACCGCGTGCTGATCGTGGGCGTCGCATTTCTCGTGCTCGCCGACCTGGTCCTCGCGTTCGTGCCGGGCATGGTCGGCGTCGGCGCCGGCGTCGTCCTGTGGGGGCTGCACATGGGATTGACGCAAGGACTGCTGGCGACCCTGGTGGCCGACACCTCGCCTCCCGAACTCCGCGGCACAGCCTTCGGCATGTTCAACCTGCTGACCGGCGGCGCCCTGCTGGCTGCCAGCGTCGTCGCCGGCATCCTGTGGGACACCATCGGCGCGCGTGGCACCTTCGTCAGCGGCGCCGTGATTGCGACCGTGGCTTTGCTCGGGCTGATCGCAATTCGGCGTCAACCAGGCTTCCATGCCGACGTCTCGAATCGAAGAAAATAGAATCGAGTGCTGCAGGCCCGTGGGTTAGCGCGAGCCCAGCGGTGGATGAAGGTCCGCTCTATGCCGGTGTCGGTCACCTCGAGAGCAAGCGTCTCACTTTCGCCCCGGACAGCAATCCCCGCAGGCGTTGCTCACCGGCCTCGCTGGTTTCCATCACCGGGATGTGGGTCAGACCAGTCGCCTCGAACAGGCGCGACACGGACGCCACCGTCGCCTGCTCGATGTCCTTGATGTCGAGGACCCGCCATTCACTGACACCCTGCATGATATCCCGCACCTGCACTTCCCGACGCGGGCTCGTCATCGACTGCATGTGCCGCATCGGCTTCTCGCTCATGATGTCGTAGGCCGTGACGAGGCCGACCACGGCACGGCGCGCCTCGTCGATCGCAAACGCGCAGCGCACGCCATTGTGTTTCATGTGCTCAAGCGCCGCATCGATCGTCGCAGTCTCGGCGGTCGTCACTGATGCACGTTCCCGGAAATCGGTCATGACCGAGAGCGCCGGATCGTTCGGAGCCGCGTGCCAGGGATCCGCTCCGGGGATCTGCAGGCTCCGGCTCGAGATGGTGCGGAGAGAAAGGGTAGTCATGGCAATCTCGACAGACGGCAAACGATTGATCAAGGATGAAGATAGAGCACGATTGTGCATCCGCAGGTCCTGCCTCGGACCAATCACCTGAGCGATTCCTCACTCCCCGCTCATTGCCGATAGCTCGACTCCTCTTCGTCCAGGATTTGCTTCAGCGCATCGAAATGCCGCCGGGAATAGTCGCCGGGATACGAGTGCCATTGCGCGCAGGTCCTGGCCGCGACGCCCTCCGGTATCAACGCCGGCGCAAGCCCGGTGGACAGCGCCAGGATCTGTACCTTCGCGGCGCGCTCCAGGTAGTACAGATCGTCGAACGCCGCGGCGACCGAGGCACCTACCACCAGCACACCATGATTGCCCATCATCAGCACGCTCTTGTCTGCGGCGAGCAGACCGGCCACGCGCGCGCCTTCCGACGCCTTGAGCGCCATTCCGTCGTAGTGACGGTCATAGGCGATGCGCCCATGAAAGCGGCAGGCGTTCTGGTCCAGCATCAGCAATTCGAAATCCTTGATGCAACAGAGCGCCGTCGCATAGGGCATGTGTGTGTGCAGAATGCAGCGCGCCTGCGGCAGGCGTAAGTGCAGTTGCGCATGCAGATGCCAGGCGGTGGGGTCGGGAGCGTCAGGGCCTTCGAGCGAGGATTCGTCGCGCGCGTCCAGCAGCAGCAGTTCACTGGCGCGGACGCGCGAGAAATGTCGCCCGTTCGGATTCATCAGGAAACTGCAGCGGTCCTCCGAGATGGCAACACTGAAATGGTTGGCGATCGACTCGTGCCAGTCCAGTCGCGCCGCCCAGCGAAACGCTGCGGCCAGATCCGTGCGGGCCTTGGCTTCGGTTGGCGGGACGCTACTCATGGCATTGACTCCGGCACAGAACAGACGGACTCTACGGCCGGCGTAGCGGCGCGGCAATGCGGACCTTGCAATGCCTGCTCGCAGGAGCAACTGCATGAACATGGCACTCAGCCCCGAGCAGTTCGCCACCGAAGGTGTCGCCCTGGTGCGCGGACTCGTTCCGGCGTCGCTGCTCGGAGCGATCAACGCGGTGATGCGTGCGCGGGCAACGCGTGTGATGGCAGCACTCGGCTCCCGACCGATCGGTATCGGCAGCCGGAACGGATACCACGAGTTGGTCCAGCGGTCGCCGGGGAGGTATGACGTCCCGATGCGCGAGCAGGACCTGGCGCCGATCTGGGGCGCGCAAGGCTCCATTGCGCCCGAGGTGCCGTGGTTGGGGCTGGTCCGCGCCGTGCTTGGGCCCGATGCCAGGCCGTCGTTCTGCGGGGTCGTGTTCTCGCGTCCCGGCTCGCCCGCGCAGCAGTGGCACATCGACTCGCCGCACGAGGCAGCGGAGGCACGGCCCGCCCATGCGGTGAATGTGCTGCTGGCGCTGGCGGACATTCCGCTCGCGGCCGGTCCGACCGAAGTGGCGCGCGGCACGCACCTGCTGACGAATCATCTGCAGCGGCCGTGGCTGGATCGCGACAGCCTGCTATACCAGTTGGAGACCGAGGTGACGCCAGCGGCCCTGCGGCCACCCGGGCCGGTGGAAGACGCCACGACTCAGTCTGCCGTGCAGGCGATGGCGGCGGGGGACTGCCTGATCTTCGACGACCGGATCCTGCACCGCGGCCTCGCCAACGCCAGCGAGCAGGAGCGCTGGGTGGCGTACTTCAGTTACCTGCGGCCGCGCCCGGGCCTCGACGAAATTGCGGACACGCACTTCGAGTCATCGAGGTCATTGTTCGGTTGCCCGTAGCACCGAATACCCGCTTTCCAGGGCAAGAATAGTCAACCTGTCAGTACCGGCTGGTACGGTCAGGACGTCAGGTTTTCGACCTGTTGCAGCAGGTAGAGCACGATCGAGCCCAACATCACGATTGCAACCATGTCCATGACGATCTTCCGTTAGCGCCTGGTTGGCGTGGGCAGAGTATGAGAGCGGATTGTTGCAGTGCAACAGCATTGCGATGAATCGTGCGGTCGGTCACAGGAACAACCAGGACGACGCATCGCGGTCGTCGAGTCGTGCTCTTGCCGGCGTAGACAGGATCGCCGCCGCGCGTCGCTGCGCACTGCCCCGAAGAGCTTCGGGAAAATCATCGCTGCGGCGGTTGAGTTTCCGGGCAGCGGGCACTACCTTCAAAAACCACGTTGCCTGATGAGAGGCGCGACCGGACTTCAGCATGCAGACACCGTCCGACATTGCGATCATTCCGCGCGACCTCCACTTCCGCACGGAGTCCGCGCGCGGGGCTGCCTGGATGGGTGGCGATCCGGTGGCGACGGCGGTGTTCAACGCGCTCTCACTCACCTTTCCTGACGGCGAGCGGCTGTTCATCGATTCGGTGCGCGCGTTTCGCAGTCGGACGCAGGGCAAGCTCGCGGACGATGTACGGGCGTTCATCGCGCAGGAAGCGATTCACTCGCGCGAGCATGCGAGCCTGAATGCGCACCTCGATCGCAATCAGTACCCGGTCGAGCGGATCGAGGGCTCCGTGCGCCGCCGCCTCGCGTTCCTGCGCAAGCTGGGGCCGATGCGGATGCTGGGCGTGACCATCGCGCTCGAGCATTTCACGGCCATGCTCGCCGACCTGTTCGATTCCGATCCGCAGCTCTGGGCCGGTACGCCGGAGGAGATTCTGCGGCTGTGGCGCTGGCACGCGATGGAGGAGACCGAGCACAAGGCGGTCGCCTTCGACGTGTTCCAGGAGGTGTCGAAGAACTGGACCGGGCTGCGGCGCTACCTGTTCCGCGTACACATCATGGTGCTCACCAGCGTGCACTTCACGCTTGATGTCATCCGCTTCGCCGCGGCGCTGCTCGAGGCCGACGGCACAGGCCGTTGGCGCGCGCGCTGGCAGGTGGCGAGGTTCCTGTTCGGTGAGCCAGGCATATTCCGCAAGCTTGGGCCCCGCTATCGCGACTGGTACCGCCCGGGATTCCATCCCTGGGATTACGACAATCGCTCAAGGCTCGAACAATGGCGGCAGCAGTTCGGCTGAGCCGCTGCGCTCAGTTCGGTAGCTTGACGTCGAACTTGCTCACCGATGCGCAAGACATAGGCACGATCGGGCAGCGAGTTCTCGACCGGCATTGGCGCCCACCGCTCCTCGGGTATCATGGTCGGGACAACCGCAACGGTTCGCCGCCTCGCGGGCGCGGGTATTCCCTGGCACACCGACAAATCATCCGTTGAAGGATCACGAAGGACATGCTGCATCCAGTTCTCCGCACCTCGCCGCTGCATTGGCTGGCCGCGCTCGCTGCCGTGGTGCCGGTGGCCGCGCCGGCAGCCGAGAGCGTGCCGCCGTCCCCGGCGCTCACGGTCGAACTGGGTGCCGCCTGGCAGTTGCGCAACACCGCGCAGGTATCAAACGAACCGCCAAACACCCGGTTCAAGATTGACGATCTGACCGGCGACGGTCCGTATCCGGCTGGACGCGTGGTCCTCGACTGGCCGCTGGGCGAAAAGCACCGCCTGCGATTTCTCATCGCACCACTCGGGATCGACGAAACCGGCACCGCTTCGCAGCCCATCGTGTTCCAGGACACGACGTTCGCACCCGGCCCGATCGACGTGAAGTACCGGTTCGATTCCTACCGTGCCAGCTATCGCTACGTGTTTTACGAGCGTGAGCGGTGGACGTGGTCCGGCGGCGGCACGCTGAACATCCGCGATGCGGAGATCCGCCTGCAGCAGGGCGCGCTGACACGGGTGAGGAAGAATACCGGCGTCGTGCCACTGCTGGCACTCGAGGGCGAGTGGCGCTTTGCGCCCGGCTGGTTCGGCCTGCTCGACTTCGAGGGACTCGCCGCACCGCAGGGTCGCGCAATCGACGCGGCACTGAAGCTTGGTTACGACGTCTCGCCGAACATCACGGTCGCAGGCGGGTACCGCATCCTCGACGGCGGTGCGGACAACGACGACTTGTACACGTTCGCACGCTTCGACTCCGCCGTGCTCGGACTGACGTGGAGGTTCCGCTAGCCGTCAACAGGACGGCTCCCCGTGAGCCGTCGAGGACGCAGCGCCAGTCAGCGTTCGTCCCCTCTCCGATTCCTCGCGGGGCTCTTATCGCCCCGCGATGCCGCTCGACCGCCGTCCAACATAGTTGACTTGTCAGTACCCGGCTGCGCCCTATTGGACTGTTAAAGCCTGTCCTCTGAGATCACGCAAGGTCGAAGCGATCAAGGTTCATCGCCTTGCTCCAGGCTGCCACGAAGTCACGCACGAACGCCTGCCGCGAGTCGCTGCATGCATAGACCTCCGCGAGGGCTCGAAGCTGGGAGTTCGAACCGAAGACGAGATCGACGACAGTGCCCGTCCACTTGAGTTCGCCCGTCGCCCGATCGCGCCCCTCCAGCACGCCCTCCGCGGTGGCGGACTTCTGCCACTGCAAGTTCATGTCGAGGAGATTCACGAAGTAGTCATTCGTCAACGACCCTGGCCGCTTGGTGAAGACACCGTGCCTGGACTGGCCGACGTTCGCATTCAGGGCGCGCATACCACCGATCAGAACCGTCATCTCAGGGGCCGTCAGCTTCATCAACTGCGCTTTGTCCACCAGCAGCTCCGCCGCCGATCCCTCGAGTCCCTTGCGGACATAGTTGCGGAAACCGTCTGCCGCCGGTTCCAGCACGGCGAACGAGTCGACATCCGTCTGCTCCTGCGACGCGTCCATGCGGCCCGGCGAGAAAGGAACCTTCACGTCGTGGCCGGCCTTCTTCGCCGCTGCCTCAACGGCGGCGCAGCCGCCCAGAACGATCAGGTCAGCCAGCGAAACCTTCTTGCCGCCGGACTGCGCGCTGTTGAAGTCCTCCTGGATTGCGGCCAGCGCCTGCAGGACCTTCGCCAGCTGGGCGGGCTGGTTGACTTCCCAGTCCTTCTGCGGCGCAAGACGAATACGTGCGCCGTTCGCTCCACCGCGCTTGTCGCTGCCGCGGAACGTTGCCGCCGACGCCCAGGCCGTGTTGACCAACTGGGAGATGGACAGTCCGGATGCGAGAGTCTTTGCCTTCAGGGCGGCAATATCCTGCTCGTCGATCAGTTTGTGATCCACCGCGGGAATGGGATCCTGCCAGATCAACTCCGCCTTCGGCACGAGCGGGCCAAGGTAGCGGGTGAGCGGACCCATGTCGCGGTGTGTCAGCTTGAACCATGCGCGCGCAAAAGCGTCGGCGAACTCCTGCGGGTTCGCCATGAAGCGCCGCGAGATCTTCTCGTACGTCGGGTCCATGCGCATGGCCATGTCCGCGGTGGACATCATCGGGGCGTGGCGTTTGCCCGGGTCATGGGCATCCGGCACGGTACCGGCGCCAGCGTCGCCCTTGGGCTTCCACTGTTGGGCGCCAGCAGGGCTCCGCGTCAGCTCCCATTCGTAGCCAAGCAGGGTCTCGAAGTAGCCGTTGTCCCATTTGATCGGATTGGGGGTCCATGCGCCTTCCAGGCCGCTGGTGATCGTGTGGACACCCTTACCGCTGCCGAAGGTGTTCTTCCAGCCGAGACCCTGCTGCTCGATGCCAGCACCCTCCGGCTCGGGGCCGACGTACTGGCTCGGATCGGCAGCGCCATGGGTCTTGCCGAACGTATGGCCGCCGGCGGTGAGTGCCACGGTCTCCTCATCGTTCATGGCCATGCGGGCGAAGGTCTCTCGGATGTCTCGCGCAGAGCCCAGCGGGTCCGGGTTCCCGTTCGGGCCTTCCGGGTTCACGTAGATCAATCCCATCTGAACGGCGCCAAGAGGGTTCTCGAGTTCACGGTCGCCGCTGTAGCGCTCGTCTGCCAGCCACTTGCCCTCAGATCCCCAGTAAATGTCTTCTTCGGGTTCCCAGATGTCCTCGCGGCCACCGGCAAAACCAAAGGTCTTGAGCCCCATCGAATCCAGGGCGACATTGCCGGTAAGGATCATCAGATCGGCCCAGGAAATCTTGCGGCCGTACTTCTGCTTGATCGGCCAGAGCAGGCGGCGCGCCTTGTCGAGGTTGCCGTTGTCCGGCCAGCTGTTGAGGGGCGCAAATCGCTGTGCACCGGAGCCCGCGCCGCCGCGGCCATCAGAGATGCGGTAAGTGCCTGCGCTGTGCCACGCCATGCGGATGAAGAACGGCCCGTAGTGGCCATAGTCCGCGGGCCACCAGTCCTGCGAATCGGTCATCAAGGCGCGGAGGTCCTTGCTCAAGGCATCCAGATCAAGGCTCTTGAACTCCTCGGCGTAGTTGAACGCCTCGCCCATGGGATCCGACTTTGAAGAGTGCTGGTGCAGGATCTTCAGGTTGAGTTGATTGGGCCACCAGTCGGCGTTCGTTGGGGCTCCAGCAACTGCTTGTTTGCGAACGCCGCCCACGAACGGGCACTTTGCTTCGGCTGACATGTTTGCCTCCTGCGGCGGGATGGTGTGGTCAGGACAATAGGCCAATTGCCCCGAGAGCTGAAATGGATTGGTCGAATACATTCAATCGACCATACCTATCGAAAAGCAAACAACTCGGCTGTCGTGCGGGCAAGTTCGATCCTGAGCTACCTTTCGAGTCGTGCCAGGGGGGACTCGCGCGTTTTGGCATGCCCAAGGTTAGGGGGGCGATGCGCGAGCATCCAGCGAAGCCCTGGGCGCGCCCCGTGCAGCCA
>JAPLSF010000271.1 GCA_026398785.1 Pseudomonadota bacterium
ACATGGCCGCAACCCTGCGTGCGAAAGATCGGCAACGCGGCCTCGATCGTCGCGATTGCGCCGACCAGGTTGATGTTGATGGTCTCGCGCATCAGGGGCAGCTTGCCCCTGCCCGTGGGCGTGAGGGGACCCACGCCCGCATTGGCCACGATCACATCGAGCCGGCCGAGTTGAGCGGCGGCGCGCTGGACGGCGGGTTCGATCGCATCCGTGTCCGCGACGTCGAGCGCGATCGTCACGACTTGCGCGGCACCGGCTGCGAGCAACCGCGGCGCCAGTGCTTCGAGGCGATCGAGGCGGCGCGCCGCAATGGCGAGGCCGTAACCCCGCCGCGCAAACTCGCGGGCCAGGCCCTCGCCGATGCCGGAGGACGCCCCCGTGATCAACATGCACCGGGCACCGGGCGTCTTTGTTGCTGCCGTCACCGTGACTCCCTCTGTCTCGTTCTGTCCGACATTCCATGATACGCCCCGGCGGCGCGCCCAGCTGAGTCGGCGCCCTCCAGCAAGCCCGTCTGGGCAGCACGACCGGCCTCTGTTAGCTTCGCGTCCATGGCGAAAACACCTGGCCTGATGGACCTCATCGCACTCGTGCCGTCCGCGGACATCGCGCGAGCCGCGAGAGCACTGGGACTGGACCCCGAAGCGCTCACCAAACGCCTGCTGGCGCTCGACTCGACCGGCATCGGCACCCGGCTCGTCGACACGGCAACGCGGGCACTCAAACCCGGCGAGGCCGGTCGCCTGGTCATCGATCATGCGGCCCGCATCTTCACGCAGGCGCGCGACCTCACGCGCGACCTCGAAGAACTCGCTGGCCTGCAGGCGCCCGAACTGCATTTCGGCACGGACATCTTCGCCGCGGAACTGCCGTTGGGCGCGGCACTGGGTCGCATGGCCTCAGCCAACTCGCGTCTGCGCGTGCACGCCGAGACCAGCGATTTCGAGCATCTTGCGCGCGAAGTGCTGGCGGGCAAGCTCGAGTTCGCCGTTGGGGACACGGCGGGCGCCGAGCGGCATCCCACGCGCCTCGCCATCGAGCCGGTGGCGGAACACCGCATGTTCTTCTTCGTGCAGCAGGGACATCCACTGGTCGCAGCCAAGGAACACTCGCTCGAGACCATCCTGGTATTCCCGCTGGTGTCGCCGCGGTTGCCACAGCGCATGGCCGTGCACCTCGGCAAGGACGCCGCACACGCGCGCGTCGACCGCGAAACCGGCGACCTCACGCCCAGCCTGATGGTCGACAACTTCACCGTTGCACGCAACGCGGTCATGGCGGGCGATGCGGTGGGCCTGGCGCCGCTGGTAGCGCTGGAGCAAGACCTCCGCGCCAGGCAGATTTCGCTGCTGCCCTTCACTGCGCCGTGGCTGCAGCTGAGCTACGGGCTGTTCTACACGCGCAAGCGACCGCTCTCGCGCGTCGCACAGCTGTTCATGACCCAGCTGCGACAGGTCGAAGTGGTCCTGCAGGCACGCGAGCAGCGCGCGCTGGCGCGGCTCGAAGGCGCCAAGCGCACACGCCGATCTGCAACGAAACGCAAGACGAAGACCGGCGTTGAATCGGCGGGCGGCGGCGCGAAGTCAACCGCTGCTGCTGCCCCTGCCGCTCGCCGCACCCGGACCCGACAATGAAGCGCCTCGCCTTCGGTCTCGTGTCCTTGGGCGTGTCCGCCGTGGGGCTGGCCGCCGACGCGGTTCCGGCCACGTACCGCCTCGACCTATTGCACACCGGCGGCAAGGGCGTGGAGATTTTCGCAGTCGACCGGTTGCGGCAGGAACCCCTGCCGTGGCCCGGGCACCCTTCCCGCGCCACCGACGACGGCAAATCCGGCGGCTACCGCTTCGAAGTGCGCGACACCGACGGCCAGTTGCTGCAGGCACGCGGCTACGCGTCGATCTTCGGCGAGTGGGTGACGACCGCCGAGGCGCAGAACCAGCACCGCACCTTCCACGAATCGCTGCGCTTCCCCGCGCCTGCCAAGCCAGGCCCGGTGCAGGTAAGGATTTACAAGCGCGATGCGCAACAGGTCTTTCAGCCGCTGTGGGAGGCGAAGCTCGACACGACGGACATGTTCGTCGACCGGTCCCCGACCGTGTCGCAGAACCTGATCGCGATCGAACAGCACGGCGCACCGCCGGACAAGGTCGACTTGCTGCTGCTCGGCGACGGTTACACGGCCGCGGAATGCACGGCGAAATTCCGCGCCGATGCCGAGCGCATGACGGCGGCACTGTTCAGGGTGCAGCCCTTCGCGCGCCGTCGCCAGGATTTCAACGTCTGGGGACTCTGCCCGCCCGCTGCCGAATCCGGCGTGTCACGCCCATCCACGGGCGTGCATCGGGCGTCACCGGCCGGAACCACCTATGACGCCTTCGGCAGCGAACGCTACCTGCTGACGTTCGAGAACCGCGCACTGCGCGAGATCGCCGCGCAGGCGCCGTACGAAGCGCTGACGATCCTCGCCAACAACGACACCTACGGCGGCGGCGGCATCTTCGGCTTGTACTCGACCGTGGCTGTAAACAGCTCTTGGGCCGACTACCTGTTCGTGCACGAGTTCGGCCACCACTTCGCGGCGCTCGCGGACGAGTACTACACTTCGCCCGTCGCCTATGCGCCGCCGACCACGATCGTCGAGCCCTGGGAGCCGAACGTCACGGCGCTGCTCGACAAGGACCAGCTGAAGTGGCGTCACCTCGCTGCGACGCGCACGGCGGTCCCGACGCCGTGGCCGAAGGAAGCGTTCGAGGCTTACCAGCGCGACGTGCAGGCGCGCCGCAAGCAGATTCGTGCCGACCGCCGGCCTGAAAGCGAGATGGACGCGCTCTTCCGCGAGGAACAGGCGCACGTCATGAAACTGTTCGGCCGCGAGCGGCACCGATCGGCCGTCGGCGCATTCCAGGGCGCCAATTACGATGCGCAGGCCTACTACCGGCCGCAGCTCGACTGCATCATGTTCACTCGCGACCAGGTGCCCTTCTGCCGCGTGTGCGAGTCGGCCCTGGAGCAGGTAATCGACTCGATCGCACCGAATACGGCGCGGCCCTAGGAGCGGCCGTGCCGGAACTCGACCTCAATCTCGCCTGGAATTTTGCCACCGCGCTGCTGATCGGCGCGTTGGTCGGCATCGAGCGCGAACGGCACAAGCAGCGCCACGAACATCCCGAGATCGCGGGCCTGCGCACGTTCATCCTGGTGGCGCTGTTCGGCGCGCTGAGCGGCTGGGTCAGCCTCGTCCTCGCGACGTCGTGGGTACTGGCGGCCGGCCTCATCTCGATCACCGCCGCGGTGCTCACCGGTTACGTGCTGAGCGTACGACTGAATCCGGAGGGCCTGGGGCTGACGACCGAGGTCGCCGCCGTCGCGACCTTCCTGCTCGGCGCGCTCGCAATGCTCGGCCAGCGGGAACTCGCGGTCGGAGTCGGCGTGACCGTGGCGGCGGTGCTGGCCTACAAGCAGCCGCTGCACGGGTTCGTCGGCAAGCTCGACAGCGACGACGTCTACGCCGTCCTCCGGCTGCTGATCGCGACGTTCATCATCCTGCCGATCCTGCCGGACAAGACGATCGACCCGTGGGATGCGCTGAACCCCCAATCGCTGTGGCTGCTGGTGCTGCTGATTGCGGGCCTGTCGCTGGTGGGCTACGTGCTCACGCGACTGCTCGGCGCGCACCGCGGGATTCCGCTCACCGGCCTGTCCGGGGGTCTCGTCTCGTCAACCGCGGTCACGTTGTCGTTCGCACGGCAAAGCCGCGAGCCGCAGTACGCGGCAGCCAACTCGGCCATCGCGAGCGGCATCCTGCTCGCGTGGACCGTGAGCTTCGTGCGCGTGCTGGTGGAGGTGCTGGTGGTCAACCGCGCCCTGCTGCCGTCGCTGCTGCCCGCCATAGTGGCGATGACCGTGGTGTGTGCCACCTTCGCGGCATGGCACCAGAAGCGCGCCGGGCAGGAAATCCAGGCGAAAGACGTGCCGCTGCGCAATCCCTTCAGCCTGACTTCCGCCGTCAAGTTCGCCGCGCTGTTCGCAGCCGTGCTGCTGGTCGTCAGGATCGTGCAGATGCACGCGCCGGAGACGGGCCTGTACTACGTCGCCGCGCTGGCCGGCACGACCGACGTGGATGCGATCACGCTGTCGATGGCGCAATACGCCCGCGCGGGCAATCCGGACGTCGCGTCGAATGCAATCACGATCGCGGTGCTGAGCAACACGGTCATCAAGACCGGAATGGTCACTGCACTCGGCACCCCGGCCCTGCGTCGTTCGATTCTCGTGGCGACTGTCGGCATACTTGTCGTCGGCGTTGGGGCAATCTTCCTGTTCTGACCCACAGGGGATCACGCCGGGAGCACCGACGTATGCGGCAGGGCACGCTTGACCTCACGCTCGACCCACTCGCTTCGCCGTTGCGGCAGCCGCGGGTGGCGCGCGCGCTGACATGGACCTTGGGGCTCCTGCTCGCCTTCGCCGCCCTGATCATCGGCGCGGTCGTGGCCGGACTGGGCTCCGCCGCCGCGGGGGTGTTCGTGCGCGCACTGGCCCTGTCCTCCGCAATGTCGCTGATCCCGATCCTGATCCTCTGGCTCCTCGACCGCCGCGAACGCGAGTCACCCTACGCGTTTGCAGCGGCTTTCCTGTGGGGCGGACTCATCGCCACCACGGTCGCGCTGCCGCTCAACACGGCGGCGATCATGGCCGTCACGCAATGGCTCGAGCAGTTTCCCGAACTCGGCGAGATGCTCGGCCCCGACGCCGCGATGATGATCGGCGCGCCGCTATCAGCACCGATCGTCGAGGAGACGACCAAGGGCATCGGCATCGTGCTGCTGTTCTGGCTGTTGCGCAGCGAATTCGACAACGTGCGCGACGGGTTCATTTACGGCGCATTGATCGGCGTTGGCTTCAACTGGTTCGAGTCGGCACTCTACGTGCAGCAGAACTTCGTCGAGTTCGGCACCGCGCCATACGGGTTCCAGATCGGCACGCGTTTCGCCTGGCTCGGCCTCGCTGGCCACGCGCTGTTCTCTGGAATCTTCGGTGCCTCGCTGGGCGCAGCTCGCGCCACGTCGAAGCTGTGGCTGCGCGTACTCGCGCCCATCGGCGGGTTCACGCTGGCCGTCCTGGGGCACGCGTGGAACAACTCGCTGCCGCTGTTCATGGCACTCGCCGCCGCGCAGGCTGGCGAGGCTGCACCGACCGAGGTGCTCGCACCACCGACCTACACCCTGTGGGATGCAATGATCACGGCCAGCCTGACCAACCTGGTCGTGTTCCTGCCTTTCGCGCTGCTGCTCGTGTTCATCCTCTATCGCAGCGGCAGGGCCGAGCGGCGCGTGATCGTCGAGGAACTCGCAGACGAGGTCGGGCACAGCGTCACCGCCGGGGAATTCGCCGCAATCGAAGCGGACCGCAGCTTCCGCACACGGCGCATCGATCCGCGCCACTCGCAGGTCTCTGCGGCCCTCGTCAACTCCCAGAACGAACTCGCGTTTCGCAAGCGCCGGCTGAAAAACCGCGGTTTCGACCCGGCGCTCGACAGCCTGCTCGAACAGCGCCGGGCACAGATTTCGGCATTGCGACAGAAGCTTCCGGGATGACGCCGTAGAACGCGACCAATTCGCAGCAACTACGTATTCCGGCCGCGGCTCCGGGGACGCACATTGCCTGTGCTAGAAAGAGCCCCAGGAGCCTTCCATGTGCAAGAGCCGTAACGTCCTCATCAGCCTCGTAGCCGCCGCTGCCTGCTTCGCTATACCGGCCCAGGCCGCCGACAGCGTGTTCACGGCAGCCATGGACGGGGCACAGTGCCTTCCAGACGCGATCAAGACGCCGGCGACCGGCACCGTCGAACTGCGCGTGAGCGCGGACGGCAAGAAAATCGCTTACAAGATCACGCTCGACAAGCTGTTGAATCCGTCGCAGGCCGACCTGCATGTCGGCGCCGCGAGCCAGAACGGCCAGTCTGTGGTCAAGCTGTGGCCGCAAGGCAACGCGGCCGGCAAGCGCGGTGAATTCACCGGCGTGCTGGTGGAAGGCTCGTTCGACGCCGGTGATTTCGTCGGCCCGATGACGGGCTCGCCGATGTCCGACCTGGTGGACGAGATTCGCGCTGGCAACACGTACGTCAACGTGCACACCTACGACGGCATGGATCCCCCCTACTCTGGCCCGGGCGACTACCGTGTCGGCGAGATCCGCGGTCAGCTGAAGTAACCGGACCCGCTCCGGGCTTCAGAGACGGAACACCCGCCTCGCGTTGGCGCCGAGGAAGCATTCCGCAACCTCGGCGTCGAGTTGCAGTTCTGCGACGCCATCCAGCGCCTTGGCCGGCGGAATCATCGGCCAGTTCGTGCCGAACAGCACTTTCTGCCGGCCGTGCCCGCGCAGGTACTCCAGCAGCGCGGCCGGATACCGCCTGACCGTGTAGGCCGACGTATCGATGTATACGTTCGGATGTTTGGTCACGACCGCGATCATTTCCTCGGTCCACGGGTACCCGATGTGGCCGCCGACAATGACGAGTTCAGGAAAGTCGATCGCCACCTGGTCGATGTACGGAATCGGTCGCCCGTATTCGGAGGGCAGCAGGGGTCCGGTGTGACCGACCTGCGTGCAGAACGGGATGCCCAGCTCGCAGCACTCGCTGTAGACCGGATAGAAGCGCGCATGCGTCGGCGGCAGTTCCCACAGCCATGGCAGCACACGCACGGCCTTGAAGCCGAGTTCGCGCACACAGCGGCGCAATTCCTGCACCGCGGCCCGCGGTTTCGAGATGTCGAGGGAACCGACGCCGACCAGCCGGTCGGGCGCCTGCCGTACGAACGACGCGACTTCGTCGTTGGAGATGAGATCGCCGTGCGGCCCCGCCCACGCGCTGATCAGGCTGCGGCCCACGCCGCCCTCGTCCATGGCCGCGAGCGTGGCGGCGACAGGCAACTCGCCTGCGGCGGCATCAAGCCCTCCCTTTGACCAGCGGCGGAGGGACTCGAACATCGGGTGACTGAGGTGACGCACCGTGGGGTGCTGTGCCCAGGCGTCGATGATTTCCGTGGCCATGCGCGCGAGGATCGCTCCTCACGCGCCGCGAATCAACATCGCCGCCAAGACTATAGTCATCCCCTATCGTTCTTCGTAGAACAATCTATTGGCTCTACCGGCCCGGACCCGGAAGAATGCGCGCCATCGCAGCTGCAACCCCTCTGCCGTCCCGGCAAAACAACCAGGAGTCAATACTCATGTCGCTGATCAACACCACCGTCCCGGCGTTCAAGACGCAGGCCTTCCACAATGGCAAGTTCGTCGAAGTCAGCAACGAGTCCATGCAGGGCAAGTGGTCGGTCGTGATCTTCATGCCAGCCGCCTTCACGTTCAACTGCCCGACCGAAGTCGAGGACGCGGCCGACAACTACGCCGAGTTCCAGAAGCTCGGCGCCGAGGTCTACATCGTCACGACCGACACGCACTTCTCGCACAAGGTCTGGCACGAGACCTCGCCGGCCGTCGGCAAGGCGAGGTTCCCGCTGGTCGGCGACCCGACGCACACCCTCACGCGCGGCTTCGGCGTGCACATCGACGAAGCGGGCCTCGCGCTGCGCGGCACGTTCGTGATCAACCCGGACGGCGTGATCAAGACCCTCGAGGTCCACGACAACGCCATCGCGCGTGACGTCAAGGAAACGCTGCGCAAGCTCAAGGCTGCCCAGTACGTCGCCGCGCACCCGGGCGAAGTATGCCCCGCGAAATGGAATGACGGTTCGAAGACGATCAAGCCGTCGCTCGACCTCGTCGGCAAGATCTGATGCTCGACACCGATCTCAAGGAACAACTCCAGGGCTATCTCGGCCGGCTCACGCAGCCGGTCGAGATCACTGCGGCTCTCGACGACTCCGACGCAGCCCGTGAAATGCAGGCATTGCTGCAGGAGATCGCGCCGCTATCGAGCCTGATCAGCTATCGCGATACGCGCGGCAGCGAGGTTCCGGCGGGCCGGCGCACGCCCTCCTTCCGCATCACGCGAGTCGGCACCGACATGGGTGTCGACTTCGCGGGCATCCCGATGGGTCACGAATTCACCTCACTCGTGCTCGCCCTGCTGCAGGCCGGTGGTTATCCACCCAAGGTCGATGCTCCCGTGATCGAGCAGATCAAGGCGCTCAGGGGCGAGTTCAACTTCGAGATCTTCATCTCGCTCTCGTGCCACAACTGCCCAGAGGTCGTGCAGTCGCTCAACCTGCTGGCCGTGCTGAACCCCGGCGTGCGCACGACGATGATCGACGGCGCGCTGTTTCAGCCAGAAGTCGAGTCGCGGCAGATCATGGCCGTCCCGTACGTGTTCCTGAACGGCAAGGAGTTCTCGCAGGGCCGCATCAGCCTCGAGGAGATCCTGGCGAAGATCGACACCAGCACCGGTGAGCGCGCTGCCGAGACCATCAACGCCAAGGTGCCGTTCGACGTGCTCGTCGTGGGCGGCGGCCCCGCGGGGTCGTCCGCGGCCATCTACGCGGCGCGCAAGGGCATCCGCACGGGTGTCGTCGCGGACCGCTTCGGCGGCCAGGTGATGGACACGCTCGGCATCGAAAACTTCATCTCGGTCAAGGCAACGGAAGGCCCGAAGCTCGCGGCCGCGCTCGAGGAGCACGTCAAGCACTACGACGTGGACATCATGAACCTGCAGCGCGCCGCCGCGCTGGAACCGGCGGGCGACGACGGCCTGTTCACCGTCAAGCTGGAAAGCGGTGCAGCTCTCAAGAGCCGCACGGTGATCATCTCCACCGGTGCCCGTTGGCGGCAGATGAACGTGCCGGGCGAGACCGAATACAGCGGCCGCGGCGTCGCCTATTGCCCGCACTGCGACGGCCCGCTGTTCAAGGGCAAGCGCGTCGCCGTGATCGGTGGCGGCAACTCCGGCGTCGAAGCCGCGATCGACCTCGCGGGCATCGTCGCGCACGTCACACTGATCGAATTCGACGGTAAGCTCCGCGCCGACGAAGTACTGCAGCGCAAGCTGCGCAGCCTGCCGAACGTGCGCGCGATCGTTTCGGCGCAGACCACCGGGGTGCACGGTGCGGATGGCAAGGTCAACGCGCTGAGCTACCAGGACCGCGGCTCGGGCGAAATCCACCGCGTCGAACTCGAAGGCGTGTTCGTGCAGATCGGCCTGCTGCCCAACACCGACTGGCTCAGGGGCACGGTTGCGCTCTCTCCGCGCGGCGAAATCGAAGTGGACGCGAAGGGCCAGACGTCGCTGCCGGGCGTGTTCGCGGCAGGCGACGCCACGACGGTGCCGTACAAGCAGATCATCATCGCGATGGGTGAAGGCTCGAAGGCGGCACTCAGCGCGTTCGATCACCTGATCCGGGTGCCGGTGCCGGCATCGGGCGAGGCGGCCGCGGCGTAAGCGCCTCCCTCGCACTAGCGGTTTTCACCAATGCCGGGCGCGCCGCCGCAGGTTTACCGTCCACCGGAGAATACGGGCACACCCGGAGCACGGAATGGAAAAGTTCAGCCTGCTGTTCACGACCGACTATGGGCTGATGAGCCTCGGTGTCATCCTGTTCATCATCGTGATGGGCTTCTACCTGTCGGGGAAGCTCAAGCAACTGATGAACCAGCAGCCCGGCAAGGAAGGCTGGGACTGAGCGCTAGTCCCGCACGAAGTCCAGCAGGTGTGAGGCGACGGCCAGCACATGCAGCACGCCGGCCGCGATCAGGATTCGCGCGAGGACGATGTGCAACATGCGCCAGGTGAGCGCGGCATCCGAGCCTTGCAGCAGGAACCAGGCGACGCCTGACATGCCCGCCGTGACGAGCGCCAGCAGCAGCAATCCTTCGATCGCGCCGAAGAGTCCACCGCCGTCCGCCGCCGGTACCTTGCCGCGCAACAGTCCACCGAGATCGCGGCCGACTGCCGCGGAATTTCCCGCGGCCAGGGGGAAATAGAGCTGCCAACGCCCGCCCTGCACGACGAAAACTCCATAGAGCACGCCGACGAGAAGCGCGAGCGCGCCGAGGATCATGTGCGCGTAGTCGAAGAAACCGGCACTGCCCGGGATTCGACGCAGCATCGATACCCAGGGACTTGTCAGCACCAGCCACAACGCCAGCAGCGCCACGGCCATGTGCAACCGGTCGATGATCGCTTCGCGTTGAACGGCATTCATGGTTGCGACGAAATCGGCAGCATCAGCCTGGTGTCCTGCCCTCGGCTATCTCTGCGATACGTCCCGCAAACCGGCGCACCTCTTCCCACGGCGTGAACTCGACGTTGGTGTGCAGGTCGGTCGGGCCGCCTGTCAGCCGCATGATGAAACGGATGATGTGCCGGTCGAAGGGGCCGTAGCGTTGGTAGTCGAGCACGCCGCCGAACACGGCGAGCAGCCGGGGTCGCCAGGTCGTTAGCGCCAGGAACTTCTGCATGTAGGGGTTCGTCTCGGGCGTGTTCTTGTGCGGTTTGCGCGCAACCAGGCTCACGGAGAAGAATGCATTCGGCTTCGAGTCGAGCAACGCACGGTGCTCTTCGATGAACGCGTAGACCGCCGGATTGTGCTTGCCGTGGCGAATGCTGGCGCCGATCACGATTGCGTCGAACGTCGCGGCGTCCTGCAGCCCATCTACCAGCGGCCGCACCTCGGCCGATTGCCCGAGCCGCACCAGCTCGTCACGCATCACGCCGCTGACCTTGAGCGTGTGGCCGTATACGCCGTGGTACAAGAACAGGATCCGGGCCACGCAGCAGTCACCTTCGGTTCGAATCGTCGCCCGGAATTCTAGCTGCCCGGGCGACCGACCGGGGATCGGTAGTCACCCCCCAGGCGTCGCGACGCGGCGTCACACGCTTGTCAGGAGGGCGCGGCAAGGTATGGTGTCGCCCTGCCGTAGACCGCCGAGCCACGAGTCGCCCAATGCCCCGGATCTTCCGATTGCCTGCACCATTCCTGCTCGTCTTCGGGCTCGGTGTCCCGCCCGCCTTCGCCGCCGAACCCGCAGAGCCGGCCGCCGCGGCCTGGTATCGCTCCGGCGCCGAAGTGGTTGCGCGGCACGAGAGGGAATCGATCGACCGGCGCCGCGCGCACAACGTCATCCTGTTCGTCGGCGATGGCATGGGAATCTCGACCGTCACCGCAGCCCGCATCCTCGCCGGACAGCGCGCCGGCGGCAGCGGCGAAGACCACCAGCTCGCATTCGAAACCCTGCCCTTCCTGGCACTCGCGAAGACTTACAGCGTCACGCAGCAGACGTCCGATTCGGCGCCCACGGCGACAGCCATGGTCGCCGGCATCAAGACGCGGGACGGGGCGATATCCGTCGACGAAACCGTGCAGCACGACGAGCAGGACGCGACCGTCATCGCGCGGCACGCCGTCACGACCATCCTGGAACAGGCTGAGGCGCACGGCCTGTCGACCGGAATCGTGACGACCGCGCGCGTCACTCACGCGACGCCGGCCGTCAATTACGCGCACACCGCCAACCGCGACTGGGAGTCGGACGCGGACCTGCCCGCCGGCGCAGGCGTCGCGGACATCGCAGCGCAGCTGGTCGCGGCGCAGCGCAGGTACGGCATCGAAGTGGTGCTCGGCGGCGGACGCATGCCGTTCATGCCGGCGACGGCCAGCGATCCTGAATACCCCACGCACCACGGCTACCGCGAGGACGGTCGGTCGCTGATCGACGAATGGCTCGCCGCACGACCGGCTTCCGCGTACGTGTGGAATCGCAGGCAACTCGCCGCAATCGATCCCCGGTCAACGCGACACCTGCTCGGGCTCTTCGAACCGTCACACATGCAGTACGAGGCGGATCGGCGCGCCGCCGACGAGCCTTCGCTCGCCGAAATGACGACCAAGGCCATCAAAGTCCTGCAGAAAAACCGCAAAGGCTTCTACCTCATGGTGGAAGGCGGGCGCATCGACCACGCGCACCACGCCGGCAACGCCTATCGCGCATTGACGGACACGATCGCGCTGTCAGATGCAGTGCGTGCTGCGCAGGAACTCACCGACCCGCGCGACACGCTGATCATCGTCACGGCCGACCACAGCCATGTCTTCACGCTGGCGGGCTACCCGAAGCGCGGCAATCCGATCCTCGGCCTCGTCATCGAGCCCGGCAAGACCAAACCCGAACTGGCTCACGACGGCAAGCCGTACGCGACGCTCGGTTACATGAACGGCCCCGGTCACGCAGCCCTGCATGCGGACAGTGACCCCGAGGAGACGCGCCCGGTGAACGCGGGGCGTCACATGCAAGCCGACGACGACACCCATTCGCCCGGCTTCCACCAGGAAGCCCTGGTGCCACTGGAGTCCGAAACCCATGCGGGCGAGGACGTGGCCATCTATGCCGGCGGCCCGCGGGCCTACCTGTTCCGCGGAACGATGGAGCAGCACACGATCTACCACGTGATGCGCCGCGCCCTGGGGTTCTGAGACGCTGCTCCATCGACCGGGCACTACAACTCTGCCGCCGTTCCCAGGCCGCGCTCCAGCGCGTGCCGATACACCAGAAGCGCGCTGACCAGGTCCTGCGCTGCGACGCCGAGCGACTTGTATACCGTCACGTCCTCGTCCGCCAACCGGCCCGGCACCGTGCCACTCAGCACTTCGCCGATTTCGCCGAGAATATGGTCTGCCGTGACCCGCCCCGCCTTGATCGCATCCAGCAGTTCGCCCGCCTGCACCATCGCGCTGCCCCGGTAATCGACGAAGAACCGCGCCAGTGCGACGAGATCGTCGTCCACCTCGCGCGAACTCGGGATCGATGCACCGACCAGGCACAGGTGCGTGCCTCTGCGCACGTCGCGACCGGACAGCAGTGCGGTCGGCGAGCCCGTGACAGTGCAGATCACGTCGGCTTCAGCCGCTGCTGCTGCAACCGAGTCCGCGATCTCCACATGTACGCAACCTGCCGCCAGCGCGTATTCCGCACACTCACGCGTGGCGTCCGCATTGCGCCCCCACACGATCACCCGCTCGAAGGGGCGCACGGCCTGGAACGCATCGATGTGCGAGCGCGCTTCTTCGCCCGTGCCGATGATGGCGAGCGTGCGCGAGTCGGGGCGCGCCAGGGCTTGCGTCGCTACCACGCTGGCCGAGGCCGTGCGGATCGCGGTGAGCGCGCTTGCCTCCATGATTGCGACGGGCCGGCCGTGTGCCGATTCGTACAGCAGGTAAAGACCGACGTGCGACGAGAGACCCACCTTGGGGTTACCCGGGAACAGGCTCAGCAGCTTGATGCCGAAGCACTCCGGATCGCCGAGGTAGCCCGGCATCCAGGCAAGCCTGCCATCGCCCGCGGGCACTGGCATGAACTGCCGCAGCGGCATCAGCACCTTGCCGGCGCTGACGCCCCGCATCGCCTGTTCCACCGCGGCGACGCATTCGCCGAACGGCAGCAGTTCGCGCACCTCGCGGGCGGAAATCACGCGCAGTTCGAGGGCCGGCTGTTGCATGCGCAAAGCCTAGCGCACCCGTTCGAACGCACAAAGCAAAACGGCCCCCGAAGGGGCCGTCTGCTGCATCCTCTTTCCAGTCGGCAGCGGTCAAGCCGCCGACGGGTCCGGATCAGCCTGAACGCTTACCAGCGGCGCGGACGTTCCGTCTTCGCCTGGGCTTCGTTCACCTTCAGGGCGCGGCCGCCCATCTGGAAGCCGTTCAGCGTCTGGATCGCCTTGGCGGCCTCGGAGTTCGAGGTCATTTCGACGAAGCCGAAACCACGGGGTTGGCCCGTGTCACGGTCGTTGATCAGGGCAACCGAATCGACGGTGCCATGGGCTGAGAACAGCTCACGCACGGCGTCTTCGGTGGCGGAAAAAGGGAGGTTACCGACGTAAATCTTGGACATTTAAATACTCACTGACAAAAAGTCCGTTCGGCCGTGCCCATCGAAGCGACGGGCTGGATCGGCCTGGGGACCGGGAAACGCAAGGCATGAGGCAGCGCGGCTGGAAGAACTCCCGCTTTTGAGGCGGGGCGATCGCAGTCGCGTGGCAACGGTGCCACGTGGATCGGAAACTCTTCGGCTAAGCGCTGGGACTTGAACTGCGCGAAAACTCGCGAGAACCGCCCAAACAGAAAGTAGAAGGGAGACTACCCGCGGCGGAGTATACGCGCCTTTCCCCACCCGGGTCGGTTTATTTGCAGACGCACGTCACGGGGTTGCTGTATCGTGCTTGCGCCGCGTCCTGCTTGAGCCTTCTGCCTCTCAGTGTCCACGGCATTACCCGCCGTACCGGCACACCCAGGTGAATGAATGGCTAAGGAAGAACTCATCGACATGCAGGGCACCGTCAACCAGGTGCTGCCCGACACGCGCTTTCTCGTGACGCTGGAAAACGGCCACGAAATCACTGCCTACCTCTCCGGCAAGATGCGCAAGCACCGCATCCGCATCCTGGCCGGCGACAAGGTGACACTGGAAATGTCGCCGTACGACCTGACCAAGGGTCGCATCAATTTCCGCGAGAAAGACGTCCGCGGCCCTGCGACCGGCGCCCGCCCGAACTTCGCCCGCCGCCGTTAAGGTTTCCGGCTGAACAGCCGATCGAGCAGGCCTGGCCTGGCTCGAGACGTCACCATTGCCTTGGAAGCCGGACGCTTTACCGCCGGGCTCGACGACCTCACCGGAAACGTCCGCACCGTGCCCATCTGGGCGCGGTCGTTCGGGCGACCGGTATCCAGTGGCACGGCCCGCTTTGGCACCGGCGTGTCCGAAGGCCCCTTGACGATCGCAGTCGCCTCGATACTGAGCGGTGGCACCAGTTTCCGCACCAGTGTGGTGCTCGCGTCACGCACGTACTGATGCTCGCTCGTGCGCATCTCCCAAACCGCATTGCCACGTTCGTCGAACGCGACTCGACCCGAGGTCGGGCGCGCCGGCTTGCCGTGTTCGGCATGCGACGTCCGCAGTGTCGGCGTCGGGCGGGTGGGAACGGCATCCTTGCGACGGGTCATGGCTCGGTGGCGTACCAGGAGACTGCCGCCCAATCTACGCCCGTTCGCCTGCGCTCCCCGATTCCGTCAACGCGACGACTCGGATTCTGTGACCGGGAGCACAAACCCGTGTTGCCACCCCCCCATGCGCGCGGTAACGTCCGTCGCGTTTTCCTCCCCTGTCAATCAAAGAGTGAGTCATGACTATCACGAGCCTTCGCCCGTCGTTCAACTTCGCGCTCGGTCTGGTCGCCCTGGCGGGCTGGCCAGGCCTCGCTGCCGCCGACGTCGTGACCGGCACCGTAACGCCAGCCACGGCCAAAGCCGTCATCGTCGATTCCGCGGGCAAGACCGTCGCCGAACTGAAGCCCGGTGCGTACCAGCTGCAGCTGGCCCCGGGTCGCTACAAGGCCAAGTGCCTGGCACCGACGCAGCGCGAACAGGAATTCCTGAGCCTGTCGGAACCCGTAACCGTCAACGTCGACTGCGGCTGACCGGCGCCCGTTCGTGACGCACGAGACCGACAAGCCGCCTCGCCGCGACTGGCGCGAGAACGCCAAGTTCACGGCCAACATCGTCAACTCGCTCGCGATCCCGCTGCTGACGGTCGCGGCCACCATCGTCGGCCTCTACGCGACCAACACGCTCAAGGAACGTGAGATCGCGATCGCCACCAAGAACAACACGCAGTCGCTGCGCAACCAGCGTGAGGAGTCCGAGACGAACCTGCGTTCGGCGATGTTTCGCGAGCTGGTGGGACCGCTGCTGCAGAGCGAGACCGAACAGGTCAAGGCCGGCGCGGACATGGACCTCCCGCGCGCGCAGCGCCTGGCGCTGCTGGCTGAGCTGCTCGCGCTCAATTTTCACGAGCATTTCGAGCTCGGCCCGCTGCTGCGCTACGTCGATACCCTGCCCGGCCAGACCGAAGACGCACGCGCCCGGTTGCGCAGCACCTCGCGGCGCGTGATCTCACGCCAACTCGCGCCGCTGCTGTCGACGGCCATCGGGCAGGAGGGACGCAGCCCGTCGTTCCTCGAGATCTCGTTGAACTCCGATGGCACCGAGGCGGCCGACAAGCTGCTGTCGTGTGCCGTACCCGGTACCGCCGATGCGGCAAGCGTATCGCTCGCCTTGAACTGCTCGAGCACCGCGCAGGGCACACCCCTGCGCATCGTCTCGCCCGACGGACGGGACAACCTGCAGGTCAACATCCGCGCGGTCAGCTGGGCCGCGCAGACGGTCGGCATCTACTCCGTGCTGCTCGGGGCCAACGGTGAAACGCAGGCGCACACGCCGCCGATCGAGTTCACGCTCTCGCCCTACTCGTTCCCGTTCTCGGACAACACCCTGCTGCCGAGCGGCAACCGGTTCGGCATCTACCTGACGCGCATCGACGACATCCCGGGCGTCGCGCGGATCATGCGGTTGTCGTTCGTGTGGTTCCCGAAAGACTTCGTGCCGCCGCGCGAACGGCCGTTCGACCTCGACGTGCATGAACTGGTGCAGGACGTCGCCGACCCGGCGCGAAAGGACAACCCATAACCGTGGATTTCGACAACGAGCCAGACCGTCCGCTGCGGGACGACATTCGCCTGCTCGGCCGTTTGCTGGGCGACACGGTTCGCGACCAGGAAGGCAGCCCTTCTTTCGACGTGGTTGAGCGCGTGCGACAGAGCGCCATCGCGTTCCACCGCGACGAAAACGTCGAGGCCCGGCGTGAGCTCGAGCGCATCCTCGATGGACTGAGCCGCGAGCAGACGATGATCGTGGCGCGTGCGTTCAGCTATTTCTCGCATCTGGCCAACCTCGCGGAAGACCTGCACAACAGCCGGCGCAAGCGACAGTCCGATATCAACGGCGAACCGCAGGCAGACGGCAGCCTGGTGCGGGCACTCGACCGCGTCGAGGCGGCCGGGGTCGCATTGGAGTCATTGTCGGCATTCTTCCGTGACGGCGTGGTCGTGCCGGTGCTGACGGCGCACCCCACTGAAGTCCAGCGCAAGAGCGTGCGCGACCTCGAGATGCAGCTCGAGCAACTGCTGCAGGCGCGCGAGCGGACTCGCCTCACGCCGCAGGAACAGGCTGCCAACGACGAGTCGATTCGCGGCGCGGTGCTCTCGCTGTGGCAGACCCGCATGCTGCGGCTCGAGAAACTCGAAGTACTCGACGAAGTGGCCAACGGCCTGTCGTTCTTCGAGCAGACTTTCCTGCCCGAAGTGCCCTTGCTGTACGGCGCGCTCGAAGACGAACTGCAACGGCGCTACCCGGGCGCGGCGGTGTCCGAACTGCCCTCGTTCCTGCGGATCGGGTCGTGGATCGGCGGCGATCGGGACGGCAATCCGTTCGTGACCGCGGGCGTGCTGGAGCGCACGCTGCGCATGCAGTCGTCGCGGGTATTCGAGTATTACCTCGAGCAGTTGCACACGCTCGGAGCCGAACTCTCGATGACGACCCTGGTCACGACTGTCTCCGCGGAACTGAACGCGCTGGCCGACCGCTCGCCGGACAAGAGCCCGCACCGTCGTGACGAGCCGTATCGACGCGCGATTACCGGACTGTACGCGCGGGTCGCCGCGACGGCGCGCGACCTCGACATGCACGAACCGCTGCGGCACGCGATCGGCGAAGCCCCGCCGTACACGCAAGTGGCGGAGTTCGCCGCCGACCTGGAGATCATCCGTCGCTCGCTCGAAGCGCATGACTCCGCCCTGCTCGCCCGCGGCCGGTTGCGGCGCTTGCGACGTGCCGTCGACGTGTTCGGCTTTCACCTCGCCGCCGTGGACCTGCGCCAGAACTCGGACGTGCACCAGCGCGTCGTCAGCGAGCTGTTCGGGGCAGCACGGCCGGACATCGACTATTCGTCGCTGGACGAGGCGGGGCGCGTGCGCGTGCTGGCCGACGAGCTGGCGACCCCACGACTGCTCAGCTCGCCGTACGTCGAGTACTGCGCCGAGACCCGCAGCGAACTTGCGATCCTGCAGACCACCGCACAGATGCACCAGCGCTACGGCGCCGCGTGCATCCCCAATTACGTGATCTCGAAGTGCGACGGCGTGTCCGACGTGCTCGAGGTCGTGCTGCTGCTGCGGGAGGTCGGACTCTACCGCGCGACGGATGCTCACCTCGGCTGCAACGTGATCCCGCTGTTCGAGACGATCGCGGACCTGCGCCACGCGGCTGGTGCGATGGATGCGCTGCTCTCGATTCCGGTGTACTCGCGCATGCTGGCCTCGCGGGGCAAGGCGCAGGAAGTGATGCTCGGGTATTCCGACAGCAACAAGGACGGCGGCTACCTGACCTCGCGTTGGGAGCTGTTCAAGGCGCAGACCGCACTCGTCGCGACGTTTCGCAAGCACGGCATCCGCATGCGGCTGTTCCACGGTCGCGGCGGTTCGGTCGGCCGCGGTGGCGGTCCGACGTACGAGGCCATCCTGGCGCAGCCGGGCGGCACCGTGCAGGGACAGATCCGCGTCACGGAACAGGGCGAAGTCATCGGCGCCAAGTATTCGAATGCCGAGGTCGGACGACGCAACCTCGAAGTACTCGCGGCCGCTACGCTCGAGGCCACGCTGCTGGGTGGTGCCGGCCGCGCACCTCAGCCCCGGTATCTGCAGGCTTTGGAAAGACTGTCGGGCAGCGCGTTCGAAGCCTATCGAAACCTCGTCTACGAAACGCCGGGGTTCGAGCATTTCTTCTGGGAATCCACCGTCATCAGCGAAATTGCCGAGCTCAACATCGGCAGTCGCCCGGCCTCGCGCAACCAGTCACGCTCGATCGAGACGCTGCGTGCGATTCCCTGGGTGTTCTCGTGGGCGCAGTGCCGGCTGATGCTGCCCGGCTGGTACGGGTTCGGGTCTGCCGTCGATGCGTGGCTGAAGGAACAGGGTAACGATGGTCTCGAGCTGTTGCAGGAGATGCACCGCGAATGGCCGTTCTTTGCGTCGGTGCTGTCGAACATGGAGATGGTGCTGTCGAAGGCGGACGTCGCCATCGCGTCGCGGTATGCCGATCTCGTCACCGATCCCGAGTTGCGCACGAGGATCTTCGGCCGCATCCGGACGGAGCTCGAGTCGACCCTGTCCGCCCTGCTGCGCATCTTGCGAGCCGGCGAGTTGCTCGCGGGGAATCCGCAGCTGGCCCGCTCGATCAAGTATCGGTTTCCGTACCTCGATCCGCTCAACCACATCCAGATCGAGTTGCTGCGCCGCTATCGCGCGGGTGACAAGGATGAGCGCAGTCGGCGCGGCATCCACCTGACCATCAACGGCATTGCCGCGGGCTTGCGCAACAGCGGCTGACGCTGCGCGGGGTGACGAACGCACTTTAAGTATCTGGTATAACCTAATGATAATAAATTGCTTTTTACTGCGGAATCTCGACTCGTCGAGGCCGCCTCTCCGTCGCAGCAGCAATAGGTACAACTGGAACTGCCGCGCTGCCGAATCCCGGCGTACAAAAGAGGTGCGTCCCGCGTGTCGATGCCTGCTGGCGGTCGGCGATACGGGGCCGGGAGGGCCAGGGCCGCAATCGCTCACCGCTTGCAGTCCGCCCACCGCGTCCGCAGCGCGCTCGCGCGGCGGAATGCCTTGGCTGAGGGGCGACTGTGTCCAGCTCCGCCCGGCAGCGAGGCATTGAGGTCCGGAGCCAGCACGGCCGAGCGCGCCCTGTCGACGCTCGGCCTTTTTAATAATCGGGTCCAGGCCAAACCATAATTCCGGGAGGAGGATCACCATGAGCGAGTTGAGTACCAGAGTCCCGCGCCATCTCTGGATCGTGGGCGCACTGACGTTGTTGTGGAATGCCGTGGGCGCGTTCGACTACTCCGCCACGCAGTTCCGCATCGACTCCTACATGAGCCAGTTCACACCGGAACAGCTCGCCTACTTCCATGGATTTCCAGCCTGGGCCGTTGCCGCGTGGGCGATCGCGGTCTGGTGCTCGCTGCTCGGCTCTTTGTGCCTGCTGTTGCGCAAGGCCTGGGCCGTCTGGCTGTTCGGCGCTGCCATCGTCGGCATGGTGCTCACCGCGTTTTACAGTTACGTGCTGACGGATGGCATGGCGCTGACGGGAGCCGGCGGCGCAATTTTCACGGGAATCATATGGCTCATCGCCTTCAGCCTGTTCTTCTATGCGCGCGCCATGGCACGGCGTGGAGTGCTGCGCTGAATGAACGCAAGGCCGAGCCGGTAACGGTCAGCTTGCCTGCACCGACCTTGTAGCCGGCACCTTGGGCGCCAGGAACCAGCAACAGCGACAGGAGCGCGTGCAGGCGTCGCCGCTATGGCACGACGGCGCGTTCCGCAACGTGCACCCCGTGCTCCCGCGATTGCTGCAGACGAACGTGGCGATGCCGACCGTCCGCGAATTCCTGTTCGCCGGTGATCGGCGCGTGCCGAAGGCACCGCTGCCGTCGATGGATCCGACGGCCGGCTGGACCAGGAAGCCGCGCAGCGGACTGCGAACGACCTGGCTCGGGCATTCCACGGTACTGATCGAGATCGACGGACTGCGCGTACTGACAGACCCCGTGTGGGGTTCGCGCGCCTCCCCATCGCAATGGGCGGGCCCGAAGCGGTTTCAGCCGGTGCCCATCCCGATCCGTGCGCTGCCGCAC
>JAPLSF010000257.1 GCA_026398785.1 Pseudomonadota bacterium
CGTCCGCAAGCTGCAGGCGCTGCCGGTCGAAGCCGTCGTGCGCGGCTACCTGATTGGTTCCGGCTGGAAGGACTATCAGCGCACCGGCGAGATCTGCGGCATCAAGCTGCCCGCCGGCCTGCGCATGGCTGACCGGTTGCCGGAGCCGATCTTCACGACGTCCACCAAGGCGCCGAAAGGCCACCACGACGAGAACGTGGGTTTCGACGAGATCGCAAAGGTGATCGGGGCGGACCGCGCGGCCCAGGTGCGCGACACGGCGATCGCTCTGTATAAGTTCGCGGCGGCGCATGCCCTCACGCGCGGCATCATCATCGCGGACACCAAGTTCGAGTTCGGCATCGACGAAGCGAACGGCGGCCGCCTGACGCTGATCGACGAAGCGCTCACGCCCGACTCGTCACGCTTCTGGCCGATGGACACGTATGCGCCGGGCACGAGCCCGCCGTCGTTCGACAAGCAGTTCGTGCGCGATTACCTCGAGACGCTCGACTGGAACAAGACCGCGCCCGGCCCGAAGCTGCCGGCGCACGTGATCCAGCACACCAGCGAGAAATACGAAGAAGCGCTGCGGCGGCTCACCGCGTAGCGCTCAGCTCCGCTTCGCCGACCACGCGGCAATCACGCGGTGCAGCTCGCGCACGCCGTCGGTGAGCGCGGCCGGCCCCGGTTGCAGGATGATCGACGACTTCACCTCGTGCAGTTCACGATCACGCACGGCCGGCACGGCCTGCCAGCCCGGACGCGCCGCAACGTTGCGTGCCGAGAATTTCTTGCCGCACCACGACCCGAAGACGATGTCGGGTGCGCGCCGCACGGCTTCGAACGGGTCGGCGATGATGCGGTCCTTGCCGAGGGCGCAGGCTGCAAGCTCCGGGAAGATGTCGTCGCCACCCGCGATACGCACGAGTTCCGACACCCATCGAATGCCTGAGATCTGCGGCTCGTCCCATTCCTCGAAGTACACGCGCGGCCGACGTGGAAACGTGGCCGCCGTGGCACGTATCGCGTCCAGCCCGCCTGCAAGTTCAGCGACCAGCGCGGAGGCCTTTGCCTCGCACCCGATCATGCCGCCCAGCATGCGGATCACGCGCAGGATTTCTGCGACGCTGCGCTGGTTGAACACATGCACCTCGACGCCGTGGCGGATGAGCTGCGAGGCGATGTCGGCCTGCAGGTCCGAAAAGCCGAGCACGAGGTCGGGTTCGAGCGCGAGGATCTTGTCGATCTTCGCGCTGATGAATGCAGAGACCTTCGGCTTTTCCTTGCGCGCCCTTGGCGGGCGCACCGTGAAGCCGGAAATGCCGACGATGCGGTCCTCCTCGCCCAGGAGGTACAGCGCTTCGGTCGTCTCCTCGGTCAGGCAGACGATGCGGGTCGGGTAGCGTGCTTCGGCTCGGCGACTGATCGTCAACGGCAAGGCCTCGTGTTGCCGGGTTGCATGCTGGATTCGCCCGGGTCCGGGCATTGTGCCCGAGAACCGGTCTGAGCTTGCCTGCTGCGGCGAGCCATGCAACGCTCACGCCGCCCACCGCCACTGGATTCGTCTTGGCCGACGCCCTCACCCCCTTTCGCTCGCTGCAGCACCGTTTCGAGCACTGGCTGTTCGACTGGCCGGAGCAGACCGGCAGCCGCGCGATCCAGCTTGTCGCGACTCCGCTGGGGTACGCCTACGCGCTGCTGCGCGACCTGTTAGGCGGCGACCTCGGCCTGCGCGCCATGGGTCTGGTGTATTCCTCGCTGTTCGCACTGGTGCCGGTCATCGCCGTGTCGTTCTCGGTGCTCAAGGCTTTCGGCTATCACCGCGAGCTCGAGCCAGTGCTGTTCGAGTTCCTGCGGCCACTCGGCGAAAAAGGCACCGAGCTCACGGTCAAGATCATGCAGTTCGTCGAGAACGCGCAGACGACGGTACTCGGCACGGTCGGCTTCGTGATCCTGCTCTACACCGTGATCGTGATGATCCAGAAGATCGAAGGCGCGCTCAACTTCACCTGGCACGTCGAGCGGCCACGCAGCCTCGCCAGGCGCGCCACCGAATACATGGTCATCATGCTGGTCGGGCCGATCCTGATGGTCGCCGCGATGGTGCTGCTCACTCGCATCGAGACCAGCGACATGGTGGCGCGGGTCTCGGGGCTGGCGGGCACGTCGGGACTGCGCGGCCACTATGCACCGTACCTGCTGATCATCGGCCTGTTCTGGTTCCTGTACATCTACATGCCGAACACGCGCGTGCGCTGGCAGTCGGCGTTCATCGGGGCGCTGTTCGGCGGCGCTGCGTGGGTCGGCGTCGGCGCGATCTTCACCCGCATCGCGGTGTACGCGACGGAGACGGCCGCGATCTATGCCGGCTTCGCGATAGTGCTGCTGTTCCTGGTGTGGCTGCACCTGAGCTGGCTGATCATGCTGCTCGGCGGCCAGCTGAGCTTCTACGTGCAGCACCCCGAGCACCTGCGCACCGGTCACGGCGAGATCCCGACGACCAGCGCGCTGCGCGAACGCATCGCGCTCGGCGCGATGTACCTGCTCGGCGAGCGCTTCATCGCGGGCGGCGAGCGCTGGAAAGTGTCGGACCTCGCCGACCACATGGACGTGCCCGCGTCGGTCCTCGACGGCGAACTGTCGCTGCTGGAACACCGTGGGCTGGTGCTGACCGCCGAAGACGACACCGTCGCCCCGGGCCGCGACCTCGGCAGCATCACGCTTGCTGAGATTCTCGATGCCATCCGGCACGAGACGCCGAACCCGCGCAGCCCTGACCCGAGGTCGCCGCCCCAGGCCGACAGCGCCGCCCGCATGGCGGACGAGGCAATGCGCGCGAGCATGTCGCAAACGACCCTGCGTGAC
>JAPLSF010000249.1 GCA_026398785.1 Pseudomonadota bacterium
GCCTGGTTCGCCATCGGCACGGCACTGACCGTCACGGCCGCGCTGATGGCTGCCGTCATTTTCGCGGCGCGCCGGCCGACTCTCCTCGACTACCAGGTGATCCTGTCCCTCGGTGCCTTCGGGGTCTGGTGCATCGTGCTGGCGTTTCGTTCGAACGATCCATAGCCCATCGTGACTTCGTCAGGCGGCGCAATGCGACCCTCCTCATTACACAGTGGATGCCATGAGACACAGTGAAGTACACAGAACGCACCGCACAGGCTGGCTGCGTGCCGCCGTTCTCGGTGCGAACGACGGTATCGTTTCCACGGCCAGCCTGGTCCTGGGCGTCGCGGCGGCAGGCGCAAGTTCTCAAAACATCCTGGTTGCGGGCGTCGCCGGCCTCGTTGCGGGTGCCATGTCGATGGCTGCCGGCGAGTATGTGTCGGTCAGTTCGCAAGCCGACACGGAGCGCGCGGATCTTGCCCGTGAGAGCAGGGAACTGGCCGAGAATCCCGAGCAGGAACACGCTGAACTGACGGGCATCTACGTCAAGCGCGGACTGGATGCGTCACTGGCGTCGAGCGTTGCCACCCAGTTGATGCAGCACGACGCATTGGGCGCACACGGGCGGGATGAGCTGGGCATCTCGGAAACTCTGACCGCGCGGCCCGTGCAGGCGGCGCTCGCGTCGGCGGGCACGTTCTCAATCGGTGCCGCGCTGCCTCTCCTGATGGTTCTGGTGTTGCCGGTGACTGCGTTGATGTGGGGTCTCGCAGGAAGTTCATTGTTGTTCCTGGCGCTCCTCGGCATCCTTGCAGCACACGCCGGTGGTGCGCCCTTGATCGCGTCCGCCATGCGCGTCACCTTCTGGGGCGCCCTGGCCATGGCATTGACCGCTGGAGTGGGCGCGCTGTTTGGGGTCGCCGCCTGAGACTCCTGCATCTTTCCTGCTGGATCAGGGCGGGCGACGATCGGCCTCGTCCAGTTCCGCCATTTCGGTCACGGTGAACACCCGGGACCGGGTATGGAAGGCTTTGCCTTCCGGGCCTTCGAGCGAAAAGGTCCCGCCGTGACCTTCGATCACGTCGATGATCAGCTGCGTGTGGCGCCAGTACTGATACTGCGCCTTGCCGATGTAGAACGGGCAGCCGCCGATGTCGCCCAGGTACACGTCGCCCGCGCCGATCGTGAGTTCGCCCATCAGATAGCAATTGGCAGCACTGTTGTCGCAACAGCCACCGGACTGATGAAACATCAGTCCGGGGCCGTGCTTCGACTTCAGGAGTCCGATCAGCTCGACGGCCGCTGCCGTGGCGATGACCTTTTCGACCATGCTTAGAAGAAGCCGAGCTTGCTTTCGCTGTAGCTGACCAGCAGATTCTTCGTCTGCTGGTAGTGGTCGAGCATCATCTTGTGGGTTTCGCGGCCGATGCCCGATTCCTTGTAACCGCCGAACGCCGCATGCGCGGGGTAGGCGTGATAGCAGTTGGTCCACACTCGGCCGGCCTTGATGGCGCGACCCATGCGATAAGCCACGTTGCCGTTGCGGCTCCATACGCCCGCGCCCAGACCATACAGCGTGTCGTTGGCGATCGCGAGCGCCTCGGCTTCGTCCTTGAACGTGGCGACGGCCAGCACCGGGCCGAAGATTTCCTCCTGGAAGATGCGCATCTTGTTGTGGCCCTTGAACAGGGTGGGTTGCACGTAGTAGCCGCCCTCCAGTCCAGCGCCCAGCTTCGCCTGCGCGCCACCGATGAGCACTTGCGCGCCTTCCTGTTTGCCCAGATCGAGGTACGACAGGATTTTCGTGAGCTGCTCCTTCGACGCCTGCGCACCCATCATCGTGTCGGTGTCGAGCGGATCACCCATCTTGATCGCGGCCACGCGCTGCAGCACGCGCTCCATGAACTTGTCGTAAATGCTTTCCTGGATCAGCGCGCGGCTCGGACAGGTGCACACCTCGCCCTGGTTGAAGGCGAACAGCACCAGGCCCTCGATCGCCTTGTCGAGGAACGAGTCGTCCTTGTCCATCACGTCGGCGAAGAAGACGTTGGGTGATTTTCCGCCCAGTTCCAGCGTGGCGGGAATCAGGTTGTTGGCGGCGGCCTGCGCGATCACGCGTCCGGTCGTGGTGGAGCCCGTGAACGCGATCTTGCCGATGCGCTTGCTCTGAGCGAGCGGCATGCCGGCTTCGCGACCGTAGCCATTGACGATGTTGAGCACGCCGGGCGGCACGATATCCGCGATCAGGTTCGCCAGGATCAGGATGCTGATGGGCGTGGATTCCGCGGGTTTCAGCACCACGCAGTTGCCCGCGCCGAGTGCCGGAGCCAGCTTCCACGCAGCCATCAGGATCGGGAAATTCCACGGAATGATCTGGCCCACGACACCGAGCGGTTCGTGCAGGTGATAGGCGACCGTATGCTCGTCGATTTCGCTGATGCCGCCTTCCTGCGCTCGCACGCAGCCAGCGAAGTATCGGAAGTGATCGACCGTGAGCGGAATGTCGGCGTTGAGCGTCTCGCGGATCGGCTTGCCGTTGTCCACGGTCTCGGCGTAGGCGAGCAGCTCGAGATTGGCTTCGATCCGGTCCGCGATCTTCAGCAGCACGTTGGCGCGCTCGGCCGGCGGCGTCTTGCCCCACTTGTCGGCCGCGGCATGCGCCGCATCGAGCGCGAGCTCGATGTCTTCGGCGGTGGAGCGCGCGACCTTGGTGTAGACCTTGCCGCTGATGGGTGTGACGACGTCGAAATACTGACCTTTGACCGGAGCCACCCATTTGCCGCCGATGAAATTGTCGTAGTGCGCCTTGTAAGAGAGCTTGGCGCCAGCGGCGCCGGGTGCAGCGTAGAGCATGTAGTGTCCCCCTTATTGGACGGGGTCAATCCTACACCCGAAGTCCCGGCGGGAGCCCCCCACGGTTCTCGTCCTTAGAACCAATCTCGGCGGACCGCCTCCTCGATCAGGCGGAACACGCGCCCGTTGTCGTCCACCGTCGTTCTGCCGAGCAAGCCGTGTTGCCAGGCAACTGGCAATGCGTCCTTGCCATGCAGCGCGCCGACGGCCGCGCCGACGAGGGTGGCGACCGTATCGTTGTCATGCGTGTCGTTGACGGCGCGCACGATCGCTTCTTCCGGGTCGTGCGCATGCCGGGCGAGGATCCACAGCACGCTCGGCACCGTTTCGAGCAGGTATGCGCCGGACGACCATGCAGCGCAGGCTTCACGAGTGTTCCAGTCGTGGCGCGCGGCTTCGCCCAGCACGAACTCGAGGTAGTCGGGAAACGAACCCTCGCGGCCGGTGAAGCGTCCGCTGCGGGCACGGTACGGCTGGTCGGTGCAGACCTGGCGCACGGTGGCGACAAACGTGGCGATGATCCAGTCGGACGTCGGCGGTGCCGGCAATCGCAACAGGCGCGCGAGCAGGTCGACGAACGCCACGCACGACGCAACTGAACTCGCGTCGCGGTGCGTGATGATCGAGGCCAGCGCCACATCCAGCCAGAGGGCCGCACTCGTGCCTTGCGGGTGCAGCAGCACGAGCGGCGCGATGCGCATCAGTGCGCCATTGCCCGCGCTCTCTGCGCCGTAGTGGTACCAGGACGCCACGCCCTGTTCGCGATTGCGCAGGAACTGCTGCATGGACTTGCCGAGTCCGAAGATTTCACGCGAGGCGAAGCGGGCAGACAGGTCGTCAGGATCCAGTCCCCCTCGTTCGAGCAGGCTTTCGAGCGTCCAGAATGCGAGCTGACTGTCGTCCGAGGGCAGGCCTACACGATGGCCCGCAGAGCGGCTGTTGGGCAGGTAGTCGCGAATCTCACCGTATCGGGACTCGCGCTGCTCCGGCGACAGGCTTTCGCTCGTGTTACCCAGCGCATCGCCGATCGCCAGTCCCAGCAGCATGCCGCGGATTCGACTCGGGGATACCGGACCGCTCACGGGGTCGCGCGGACCCTGCAGCAAGGCGGAGCGGGCCGGGAGGAATCCCTCGGAGATGACACGGGCGGCGAGGGAAAGGTTGGAAGTCATGATCGGCAGAGTCTCGCAGATTCGCGGGTCGTTGCGGTCGCATGACCCAATGCGCGAGCTGTCTGATCCGCGCACCTGTCGGCTGCCGCCATGATGGTCGGCCTGCCAGCCCTGCTGCCTAGAGGCCGGCCGCTGGGTCATCCGGCGGCCATTGATTCGGCGTTGCGCCACTGCAGACGCGCCGTTGAATGAAGTTGTCGCTGGGGGTCAGTCCAAGCTCGCAGCTGCGCACGCACAACGCACGGAATGAGGCAGCGTCAAGGCCCGTGGACTCGTGGTACAGGCGCGTGAGGCGCTCCCAGCGGGACGATGGGATTGACCGCGCGCTACTCTTGAATGAACTGCAGTCGCGGCTGGTCGCGCACGACTCGGCAGCCTTGATCACGGTTGCACAATCCGCGCGGCTCAGTGACCGGTGCGGCTCGCGCTTGCGTGCGACCGCAATGTTGCCGGCTGCCGTCAACGTCGCACTGCGGTGCTCGCCGTTCCACACGCCCAGGTCGACTTGCACGCCGTTGGCCGACGCGGCCACGGCGCCGGCGCCGGTACCAGGGCCAACCCACAGTCCCGTTGCCCGCCAGACAGTCGGTGGGTGGCCGGTCCGCAACTCGAGCCAGAACGGTTGTTGCAGGCCGCAGGGCGCAATCGTGCCATTGCACCGTGTGAATCCGACCACGATCTCGCGGTCCGAGAACACGGCGCGACGCGCGACCGAAATCGCGTCGTCGCGCAGGCCCGGGACGGCATGGCCATCGAGCAGAACGACGGACCTGGCGTCGGATTCGTCCTCGGGTCCGATGGCCAGTGTGCCAGCCATCGTCGCAATCGGCAGCTGCGAATTGTTGAGGACTTCCTGCGACTCGAGCCGGCTGGCGACGGTATGCGCGACGGGTTGCAGTTTCGTCGTCGTTGCGGGCACGGGTTGTCGTTCGTCGTGGGCCGCAACCATCGACGGATCGGGTGTCGACGAGTCCTGCCGGTCGACGACGGCATAGACCACGAGAGCGGCCAACAACGTTGCAGCCGCCCACGACCACCTGCGCCACGTGCGTCCTCCGACGTCGATGTGGCGGCCTGCCGCCGGCTTCGGCCGCAAGTGCACCGCTGGCAATGCAGGTGAGGGCACGACCAAAGGTTGCGGCGGCAAGGGCACCGCTGGCAACGCAGCGGAGGGCACGACCAAGGGTGGCGGCGCGGCTTCGGTGACGACACGGTCGGTCTTGACGCCGGCCGTCGTGTCCAGCGCGGGACGGGTCCGACTGCGCTGTGCGCGCAGACAGTGCCGCGCTTCGGTCGCAGTGAGCCGGTGCAACTGCGACGAGTCGGTGATCGAAATGGCGACATCCTTGTGGTGCCCGGCACCACTCCCTGCGCTGTGGACCGGCTCGACCAGGCCGACGGCGCGGACCCATTGCCCTACCCATGTTGGGTCGGGAACGTTCTTTCCGCTGGCGAGGGCCTCTGGCCAGATCTTCAGGCAAGCCATGTCGTTTGATTGATTCGCAAACTCGACGCGCAGGCACGGCATATCGCTTTGCTGCAGGTAGCCCATTCCGACACGCACGATCTTGCCGATCATCTCCACGCGGTCGCCCACGTGGCTGCAGCACTGCGCGAAGTTCGTCGCGTCGACGACGTCGCACGCCGGGATGTACTCGCGGCGCAACGGCAGGGTCGCATCGCCGGTCAACTCGACGTGGCGTGCCGGGATGTTGCGGCCCGCGAGGAAGTCCTCGAACGTCGGGACCTGTGCGAACGGAGCGGCGCAAATGGCGGCGAATCGTCTCACCCTTTGCTCGAGTCCCGGCACCGAGGCGAGCAGGCTGAACGCGGGTGAGCTTGCCGGATCGGCAATGTCCGTGGCCCGCAGGATGAACGCGTCCGCATCGCTGTCGGATTGCTCCCAGAGTTCGGGCCGGCGACCGAGCGCGTCGAGCGTGAGGTCGAGCAGCGAGAACGCAAACGAATCGAGGCTGGCGTCGAAATGCCGGCCACGGCGACCGGCGTGCTGGAAATTGCGCTGGCCGAGTTCTGCACTCTGGCGGCCCGCGAGTTGCGGCACGAACATGCCGTCGTAGTCGATCAGTCGCACGCGGGTCACGCTCTCGACGATCACGTTGGTCGGCTGGATGTCGCCGTGCGCGATGCCGTGTCTGCGCAGCTCGCGCGCGATGTCCCGCAGCGATACGCGCAGCTGCTCGAGCGCATCGATGTCGGTGCGGTGCGCGGCGACGAACGCTGCGAGCGTCCGGCCGGGCGCCCAGTCCATCCTGACGATGGGATAGGTGCCGCTCTCGGTCGTGATTCCGGCAGGCTGGAATTCGAAGTCGACGAAGCAGGTGCTGCGGATGGAGCGCAGCTGGCTGCCGATGGCGTCGTAGCGTGCCTGCAGCGAATCGGAGGGCTTGTGGAAGCAACGGACGGCGTAGCGCCTGCCATCCGTCACGACCTCGAACGTGAGTGCGAAATTGCCGCTGCGAACGACCGGTTGGCCCGGCCCGCGCGTGCGAAGGGTGCCGCGGCCGAGCAGCGGGTCCGACAACGCGATGCCGAGGCTCAACTGCAGGGCGTCGGAGTACTCCGCGAGTGATGGGTAGTGCATGTTGCTGCGCCGGGGACCGGCAGATGTCACGGCGACCTCGTCTGGTCTGTTTCGTCCCAATCTTCACACGACCTTGCAGTGCGGCAAAGCTCGTTCGCAGTATCAGCGGCGACCAGGGGTTCCGGCCGCCCAGCGCTTCGCAGGCGCCGGCGAGGCCTTTGATCATCGATCTTGACGGTGGGATTTATTTATAAATATATCAATAAATTATGAATATCTCCTCATTGCTTGATGATGAAGGGTTGTCGGGCCAGAATTTCGCATGCAACCGGATTGCAGGGGCATATCCACGATGAAGATACTGTTCGTGTGCATGGGCAACATTTGTCGATCGCCCACCGCCGAAGGCGTGTTCCGCGAACACGCTCGCCGGCACGCCCCGGGTCTCGATATCGAGGTCGACTCCGCCGGCACCCACGCCTATCACGTGGGTGAGCCGCCCGATCCGCGCACGATCGCAGCCGCCACCCGACGGGGCATCGACCTCACGGGCCTGCGGGCACGACAGGTGCTTGACGACGATTTCGAACGCTTCGACCTGATACTGGCGATGGATCGCCTGAATCACGCGACCTTGCTCGACCGCAGCCGGCCTGAGCATCACGAGCGTATTCGCACGCTGCTCGAGTTTGCCGGCAAGACAGCGCCGGCCGACGTGCCCGACCCTTATTACGGCGGTGCGAAGGGATTCGACGTGCCCCTGCGGGATCGCGGTGGTGCGGCGTTCGCCGGAATACAACTCAAGGAGTCTGGCCGGGCGCTCGACGCCGCATACGGATCACTTACAGTCGCGGACGCAACCGCTCTGTTCCATGTCGACCGACGCAACCGCTCTGTCCTATGTCCGCCGACGCACAGACGATGAGAACCGGCCGCAGGATGATGTGATCCGCAATCACGATTGTCCGGAGAGTTGATGCCCCGCCAGAGACGGCTGCTTCCGGCGATGTCGAGGAGTGCCAGGCCCGACTTCGCGGCGTCGCGCGCAGCCGGGGAGCGTGCGCAGGTCATGCTCGCCTCGATCGGGGATGCCGTTCTCAGCACCGACCTGGCGGGCAACATCACGTACATGAATCCGGTCGCCGAGCGCATGACCGGCTGGTCCGCGTGGGAGGCGACTGGCCGACCACTGCAGGACGTGATGCGGATCATCGACGCCGACAGTCGGGAAGCCGCTAGGGATCCGCTGGCACTAGCGGTGCAGCGTGACACCAGCGTCGGTGTGGGCGAGAACTGTCTGCTGATCAGCCGTGACGGGCGCGAATCCGCCATCGAAGACACTGCCAGCCCGATTTTTGACCGGCAGGGAAACGTGACTGGTGCAGTGATCGTGTTTCACGATGTGGGCGCGGCGCGCGCGTTGTCGCTGCGAATGTCGCATCTGGCGCAACACGACGTTCTGACGGGCCTCCCGAACCGGTTGCTGCTGACTGACCGGCTCGACCGGGCGATCGCAGCAGCGTCTCGCCATGGCAGCAAACTGGCCGTATTGTTCATGGACCTGGACCGCTTCAAACCCATCAACGATCGCCTGGGTCATGCGGCCGGCGACCAGGTCCTGCAGTCAGTCGCGAGCCGATTGGTGGCCGGAGTGCGCAAATCGGACACCGTGAGCCGATTCGGTGGCGATGAATTCGTCGTTCTGCTGTCTGAAGTGGCTTGTGCCGACGATGCGGCATGCACCGCAAATGCACTGTGCACCAAAATCGCCGCGCCGCACCGCATCGAAGGCTCGGATCTGCGCGTGACAGCGAGTGTGGGGGTCGGCGTTTATCCCTGCGATGGAACGGATGCTGAGACGCTGTTGAAAGAGGCTGATCTTGCATTGTTGAGCGCGAAGGCCCATCGGCGCACCCGGCCCGCATTGGCGAGCGTCGCTATGACTCGAAACAATTCAACGCGCTGGTCAATCTAAGGCCGTGAGAGCCGGGACCACGTTTGGAGCGTTTGCTCATGGGCAAATGATGCGCGCCCTGGTGCGCTGGGTACGGCACCGCACCGACTCATCCCGATCGAGCTCCTACAATAGCGTCATGGATTATTGAAGGAGAAACCTATGAACTGGGATCGCATCGAAGGAAATTGGAAGCAAGTGACCGGCAAAGCCAAGGTGCAGTGGGGTAAGTTGACCGACGATGACCTGGAGGTTGTCGCCGGTCACCGCGACCAGCTGGCCGGCAAGATTCAGGAGCGCTACGGCGTGGCCAAGGACGAGGCCGAGAAGCAACTCACCGCCTGGGAAGCCAAAGCCGACGACTCGTGGTTCGCATAGAACGCTAACCGAACTTATTCGCGTCTGAGAATGGCCTGAATCTGCAGCGCCCCGGGTTCGCGTGCGAACCGCGGGGCGCTATTCTTGAGTGCAGGGCTTCATCCGTCGTCGCCGACCCGGAGAGACCGATGTTCGACTGTGCAGCAATGTCTCGATCCGCGAGCATGGTGCTTACGCTCTCCTGCTTCCTCGCAGCAGGGTGCGCCGGGGTCAGGCACGCGCAGACGACGGAGCCGGTCGCGCAGCCTTCCGCGTCGACTGCGGTGATTGAGGCCGCACCCGTAAAGGCAGCGCCGGACGCGGAGGTTGCACCCGCCGTTGCCGCAGTGTCTGTGCCGCCGGCCCCGCCAACCACGATTCCGCCTGTGCGCCCCGCGGAACCCGCTCCGGCCGCGCGAGTCTCGGTCCCCAAGGTTCCCAAGGTTCCCAAGGTTCCCAAGGTACCCGTCACCGTCGCGCCGGTCACCAAGGTCGCGCTGCCGAAACCGCAAGCCAAGCCGGTAGCTGCCGTTGCGGCGGTGCCCGCGCCCGCGCCGCAGATGATGCCAAAGGTTGTCGCGGTTCCTGCCGCCCCGCAGCTGTCCCCAGCGCCGCTGGACTTCCAGTCGCTCGCATCCCGACTGCGGGAAACCAGGGCCATCGGCGTTTTTACCAAGCTTGCGCTCAAAAACGAGGTTGACGATCTGGTGGATAAGTTTCGCGCCTACCACAAGCGGCAGGGCACGGCGACGCTCGCGGAACTGCGCCGCGACTACGACATGCTGCTCCTCAAGGTGCTTTCGCTGCTCCAGGACAGCGATCCGCCGCTGGCCCGCGACATCGTCAAGTCGCGCGCAGCAATCTGGAGCATCCTCGAGGATCCGAGGAAATTCACCGAATCCAATCTGATGGCAGGAGCAATACCGTGAGCATACGTGCAGGGGCATTGGCCCTGGTCGGCATCATGACGGCCGGATTCGTTGGAACGGCGCTGGCCGTGGAAGAGACTCCCGGCGAAGTTTCCGTCACCAAGGACCTTACGGCTGTGATTGCATTGCATGGGCTGCCGTGCGGTAACGTCGTCAGCGCCACCCAGCAGGGAAAGGACGACTACGTCGCCTCCTGCGAGAACGGCAATCGCTATCGCGTGTTCGTCGGCGCGGACGGCCGGGTCATCGTGGAAAAAATCGACTAGGGCTTCCTGCCACCAAGCAGGAGCAGCGCGGCGCCGATGGCGATTGCGCCGATACCGGCCCAGACCGGAACGTTGACCGTCTGCTTTTCCTTCACGGACATTTCGATCGGCCCCACGTTGATGTCGTGAGTCTGCTTCGTGTAACTGAAGCTCCCGTAGGCGAGCCCGAGGGCACCGGCCACGATGAGCACAATGGCAGCAATCCTGGATGCATTCATGTTCGCTCCCTTCACGTCCGTCGCGAGGCAATTCCCGTACCGATCGTATACGGTCGCAGTGAAACTACAGCAGCCGGCGGCAGGGTCTGTGCGGTAGCGAACCGAGCGGGCCGGCGTCGTCTCGCCCCCGTAGGCGATGTCGCCCTCAGTCGCTTGCCTGCGTCCGTCTCCTTGTGCACAGAGCCGGTCACGCTGCGACCTGAACGGGCGGTTCCCTGAAGCTAATGGGCCGCGAAGAAGGACTGGACGGCTTCCAGGCAAAACGGGGGCACCAGTCCGGCGTGATAGGCATCGGCGACCGCGCCCGCCCCGCCATCGGTGGCTCCTTGTGCCACGGCCGTTGCAGCAGCGATCTGTTTCGCCAA
>JAPLSF010000094.1 GCA_026398785.1 Pseudomonadota bacterium
TGGCCGGTGCGCCTCGGCGTCGTTTGTCACCCGGACGTCGCCGCGCGGCACGCCGAGAAAGACCTGGAATCGTTCGTCCGCGACAACGAACTCGTGCACATGCGCGTCGAGGGCCTGCCGCGTCGGCATTTCTGGTCGCAGTTCGTGCGACAGGCCGGCCTCACCGGACTCGACGTGGAGCGGGGTCTCGTGTTCGACACCGAGATTCTCACCGTGCAGTACGTGCTGAGCGGTTCGGGTATCGCACTCATCGACCTCGACCTGTTCCGTGACCACCTCACTGCAGGAAGGCTCGTGCAGCCTTACGACACGACGCTGAACGACGGCTTTGGCTACTACCTCGTCACGGATCCGGAAGCGCTGAGCGACACCGCCACGGCACTGTTCCGCTCGTGGCTCATCGAACAGTTCGGCCCGGAGACCAAGTCTCCTGCCAGCGCCGCCGAGCGCGCGGCCGCGAGCATCCCTGGAGTCCATCGAGCATGAGCGAAATCGAATCGAGCAGCCCGCGCCGCGGCACGGGTCGCCGCCGTCCGGCCGCCGCGGTGTCGGCCGTGCCGGTACCCGAGCGGTCGCGCGCCTACCGGCACCTGGTCAATCCATTCGACCATCCGCGCATCTACTCGGACGACCAGGTCTCGGCGATCCACGTGGCGGCACTCACGTTGCTGGAAAACCAGGGCATGAAGGTGCTTTCGGCCATCGGGCGACAACGCTACGCGCGGGCGGGCGCGCAAGTCGACGAGGCGACGCAGGTCGTGCGCATCGATCGGGGCCTGGTGGCCAAGGCGCTGGCCACGACGCCGAGCGAGTTTACGTTCCACACCCTGAACCCCGAGTTCAACGTAACCGTTGGCGGCCGGCACGTGTGCTTCGCGCCGACGTCGGGCCCGCCCAATATCATGGACATCCACCGCGGTCGCCGTGCCGGCACGCTGGAGGACTACTGCAACCTGATCAAGCTCTGCCAGAGCTTCGACATCATTCATTCGCTGGGAGGCGCGGTCGAGCCGCAGGACAGTCCGGTGCAGGACCGACACTACGAGACCACGCGCGCGCAGCTGCTGCTGTCGGACAAGGTGCCGTTCCTCTATGCGCGCGGCTCGCGCCAGATCGCCGACTGCCTGGAGATGATCCGCATCGCGCATCGCGTCAGCCCGGAGGAGTTCAAGCAGCGGCCGTACACGTGGACGGTGATCAACACCAATTCGCCGCTGCAACTCGACATCCCGATGGCCGAGGGCATCATCGACATGGCCGAGGCCGGGCAGGTGCTGATCATCACGCCATTCACGCTGGCGGGCGCGATGGCGCCGGTGACGATCACTGGCGCGCTGACGCTGGCGCACGCCGAGGCACTGGCGGGCATCACGCTCGCGCAGAGCGTGCGGCCGGGGACGCCGATCCTGTACGGCAGTTTCACGTCCAACGTCGACATGAAGTCGGGTTCGCCGGCGTTCGGCACGCCGGAGTATGCCAAGGCCGCGTTTGGCGCGGGTCAGCTGGCGCGCTACATCAAGGTGCCGTGGCGCTCGTCGAACGCGACGGCCTCGAACACGCCCGACGCGCAGGCTGCCTACGAGGCCCAGATGAGCCTTTGGGGCGCACTCATGGGCGGCGCCAACTTCATGCTGCACGCGGCCGGCTGGGTCGAGGGTGGACTCTCGACGTCCTACGAGAAATTCATCATGGACGTCGAGATGCTGCAGATGTTCGGCGAGCTGTTCCAGCCAGTCGGCGCCGAGGCGTCGGACATGGCGCTCGACGCCATCGCGGAAGTCGGCTACGGCGGGCACTTCTTCGCCTGCGGCCATACGATGGAGCGCTACCGGACGGCGTTCTACACGCCGCTGATTTCGGACTGGCGCAACTACGGCGCCTGGTCGAACGACGGCGCGAAGACGGCGACCGAGCGCGCCAATGCGGTGTACCAGGAAACGCTGGCGCGCTTCGTGGCCCCGGAACGCGATCCGGCACTGGCCGAGGAACTGAACGCATTCGTCGAGCGGCGCATGGCCGAGGGCGGCGCGCCGCCGATCACCTGACACGGCCGGCGACCCGCTGGATCGCAGGCGGCTGCGATGGAAATCGAATTCGATTCAGGTACGCGAACAAATCATTGAGTGGGGATTGGCATGCGGAACCAGGTGCAGGTGGCGGTGATCGGTGGCGGTGTCGTAGGCGCGAGCGTCCTCTATCACCTCACGAAAGCGGGCTGGAAGGATGTCCTGCTCATCGAGCGTGCGGAACTCACGTCGGGCTCGACCTGGCACGCCGCAGGCGGCATGCACACGGTCAACGGCGATCCCAACGTCGCCAAGCTGCAGCAGTACACGATCGAGCTGTACAAGGAGATCGAAGCGATCTCCGGCGTGTCGTGCGGCGTGCACATCACGGGTGGCCTGATGCTCGCAGGCACGCCCGAGCGCGTCGACTGGTTGCGCATGGCCGTGGCACGCGGCCGCTATCTCGGCATGGACCTGCAGCTGATCTCGCCGGCCGAGGCGAAGAAGATCTATCCGCTGCTGGAGGAGAAGCACTTCCTCGGCGCAATCCTCGACCCGATCGAAGGCCACGTCGATCCTTACGGCGTCACGCACGCGTACGCGAAGTCCGCGCAACTTGCGGGCGCCGAAGTCGTGCGCCAGAACCGCGTACTCGATACCAGACAGCGTGCCGACGGCAGCTGGGACGTCATCACCGAGAAGGGCACCGTGCACGCCGAGCACGTGGTCAATGCGGGCGGCCTCTGGGCGCGTGAAGTCGGCCGCTTCGTCGGATTGGAGCTGCCGATCCTCGCGATGGAGCACCAGTACTTCATCACCGAAGACCTGCCCGAGTTGAAGGGCCAGAAGGAACTGCTGCACGTCATCGACTTCGAGGCCGAGATCTACATGCGGAAGGAGCGGCAGGGCATGCTGCTCGGCACCTACGAGCGCGCGGGCGTGCCATGGTCGCCGCAGACGACGCCGTGGGACTTCGGCCAGGACCTGCTGCCGAACGACCTCGAGCGCATCGCGCCGAGCGTCACGGTGGCGTTCGAACATTTCCCGCGCCTCGAAAGCGCGGGCATCAAGAAGGTCGTCAACGGCCCGTTCACGTTC
>JAPLSF010000008.1 GCA_026398785.1 Pseudomonadota bacterium
GGCGAGACCCTGAATGCGGTGGTGTTCGGCAGCATCATCGCGAACCTCGGCTTCGATTCGCACACGAGTCACCTGATCCTGGTCATCGTGCTCGTGTTCGAAGGCGCGCTGCTCTTCGTCGCCGCGAACACCGGCTTTCTCGGCGGCCCGGCGGTGCTCGCGAACATGGCAGTGGATCGCTGGGTGCCGAACCAGTTCAGCGCGCTGTCGTCCCGGCTCGTCACCCGCAACGGCATCCTGCTGATGGGCGCGGCCGCACTCGCGATCCTCGTCTGGACCAGAGGCTACGTGAGCCTGCTCGTCGTGCTCTACACCGTGAACGTGTTCATCACGTTCGCGCTCTCGCTGCTGGGGCTGACCCGATTCTGGTGGAAGCAGCGGCGCGACGTGCCGGACGCGCGCAACCGGTTCCTGCTGGCTGCCTTCGCGCTGCTGATCACACTGTCGATTCTCACGGTGATCGTGATCGAGCGCTTCCTGCAGGGCGGCATCGTCACGCTGTTCATCACCTCTACGGTGGTCTGCACCGGACTGCTCATCCGCCGGCACTATTCGCGCGTGCGCGAGATGGCCCATGCCCTCGAGCGTTCCGTGCGCTGGAAATGGCAGGACCTGCAGGGTGAGCCGCCGGCGATCGATCCGACGCAACCGACGGCAGTGTTCCTGGTCAGCGCGAACCGCGGGCTCGGCCTGCACACGGTCGGGCGCGTCGAGGCACTGTTCCCGGATCACTTCCGGAATTTCGTGTTCGTGAGCGTCGGCACGGTCGACAGCGAATCGTTCGGCAGCGAGCAGTCGTTGCGCACGCTGCAGTACGAGACCCGCGCGGCGCTCGACGGTCTCGTCAACTACGCCCACGTCCACGGCAAGGGAGCGTGCTGGTTCGATGCGTATGGCGCGGATCGCCTGTTCGAACTCGAGAAGCTCGCGCTGACCGTGCGCGAGACGTTCCCCCACAGCGTCTTCTTCACCAACCGGCTCGTGTTCGAGAAGGAGCGCTGGTGGAATCGCCTGCTGCACAGCGAGACCCCGCTCGCGATGCAGCGCCTGCTGAACGCTCACGGAGTCGAACTCGTGATCCTGCCAGTGACTTTGCGCGACGACAGGGCGACGGGCGCGTAACCGCCCCGGTACCGCGGCGCGATCCGACCCTCTTCGGAGCGGTGCTGCTGCAGACGCCTGCAATTGACATTTAGAGAATGAACGTTCATTCTGGATATCGACCGCTACCCCCCGCACCGCCCATCCGGGCCAGCACGACCCACTCTGCCGAGGCCACATGTCATCGCCCAAGTTCGCGAGTCGCAGGGCTTTCTTTGCCATCGTTGGTCTCACCGGAGTGGCGGCATGCGGCAGCCCGGAAGGCACGCCCCAAGGCCGCGGAGCCATGCCCGTCACGGTCGTTACGCTCGCCACGGCGCCGGTCGTTCTCCACCGTGAACTGCCTGGGCGGACCACGCCCTACCTCGTCGCGGAAGTGCGGCCGCAGGTCAACGGGATCGTGAAGCAGCGGCTCTACACCGAAGGGTCTGCGGTAAAGGCCGGACAGCCGTTGTACCAACTCGACGATGCGACGTACCAGGCGGACCTCGCGAGCGCCAAAGCCGCGCTCGCCCGCGCGGAGGCGACGCTCAACACCGCCCGTCTCAACTCACGGCGCTCCGCCGACCTGTTCGCAATCAACGCTGTCAGCAAGCAGGACGACGAAAACGCCGCGGCTGCGTTGAAGCAGGGCGAAGCCGACGTTGCCGCTGCCGCGGCCGCTGTCCGCAGCGCAGAGGTCATCCTCGGCTACGCGCGCATCACGGCGCCGATCGGCGGCCGCATCGGCAGGTCCTCCGTGACCCAGGGTGCGCTCGTCACTGCGAACCAGGACGAACCGCTCGCTACGGTGCAACAGCTCGACCCCATCTACGTGGACCTGACGCAGTCGAGCGCGGAATGGCTGGCACTGCGCAGGGAACTGGCGGCGGGCCGGCTCGAGGGCACACAGGACATGCCGGTCGCGATCGTCCTCGAGGACGGTACGCCCTACGCGCAGCCCGGCAAACTCGCGTTCTCCGAAGTCAGCGTCGATCCGACGACCGGCAGCTTTGCGTTGCGTGTCGTCGTCCCGAACCCCGAGCACATCCTGTTGCCCGGCATGTACGTCCGCGCCATCGTCGGCACCGGCACGCGGCAGGCAGGCCTGCTCGTCCCGCAGCAGGGCATCGCGCGCGACCCGAAGGGCCACACGACTGCGATGGTCGTTGGCCAGGACGGCAAGGTGGAAGTGCGCCCGGTGCGCGTGAGCCAGACGATCGGCGACAAATGGCTGGTAGAAGAAGGCCTGGCTGCCGGCGACAAGGTGATCGTCGAGGGACTGCAGAAGGTGCAGCCCGGCGCGTCGGTGCAACCGACGGAAGCCGGGGCCACGCCGCCGCCCGCCGCTCCGCCCGCTCCCACGCAGACGTCGTAAGCGCCCGGCAATGGCACACTTTTTCATCGACCGACCGATCTTCGCGTGGGTCATCGCGATCATCATCATGCTGGCGGGCGGCCTCGCGATCACACAGCTGCCGATCTCGATGTACCCCAACATCGCACCGCCCGCGGTGACGATCAGCGCCAACTACCCGGGCGCGTCGGCGCGGGTCGTCCAGGACGCGGTGACGCAGATCATCGAGCGGAACATGAAGGGCCTCGACGGCCTGATCTACATGTCTGCGACCAGCGACGCCTCGGGTAACGCGTCGGTCACCCTCACGTTCGAATCCGGCACCGACCCGGACATCGCCCAGGTCCAGGTGCAGAACAAGCTGCAGCTGGCGATGCCCTCGCTGCCGCAGGAAGTGCAGCGCCAGGGCGTCAACGTGACCAAGTCGCGCAGCGGCTTCCTCATGGTCATCGCGTTCGTCTCGAAGGACGGCAGCATGACGCGCGACGACATCTCGGATTACGTCGGCGCGAACCTGGTCGACCCGCTGAGCCGCGTCCCGGGCGTGGGTACGGTGCAGCTCTTCGGCTCGCCGTACGCCATGCGCATCTGGCTCGACCCGAACAAGCTCGAGACGTATGGCCTCGCCGTGGGCGACATCATCACGGCGGTGCGCGCCCAGAACGCCCAGGTCACGATCGGCCAGCTCGGCGGCGCGCCCGCGGTCGAGGGGCAGCAGCTGAACGCGACGATCAGCGCGCAGGAGCGCCTGCAGACGCCGGAGCAGTTTCGCGACATCGTCCTGCGCAGCAATCCCGACGGGTCGGCTCTCAAGCTCGGCGACGTCGCGCGGGTCGAGATCGGCGCCGAAACCTACGAATTCGTCAGCCGCTTCAACGGGCAGCCGGCGAGCGGCGTTGCGATCTCGCTGGCGACCGGCGCCAACGCGCTTGAAACCGCGGCGGGCGTGGAGCGGGCACTGGCCGGACTGCGGCCATACTTCCCGACGGGCCTAGAAGCGATAGTCCCGTTCGACACGACGCCGTTCGTGCGGATGTCGATCAAGGGCGTCATCACGACGCTGGTCGAAGCGATCGTGCTCGTGTTCCTGGTCATCTACCTGTTCCTGCAGAACTTCCGCGCCACGCTGATCCCCACCATCGCCGTGCCGGTGGTGCTGCTCGGCACGATGGGTGTGCTGGCCGCGCTCGGCTTCTCGATCAACATGCTCACGATGTTCGCCATGGTGCTGGCGATCGGCCTGCTGGTGGACGACGCGATCGTCGTGGTCGAGAACGTCGAGCGCGTGATGCGTGAGGAGGGGCTGTCGCCACTCGAAGCTACGCGCAAGTCCATGCGGGAGATCACCGGCGCGCTCATCGGCATCGGCATGGTGCTCGCCGCGGTGTTCGTGCCGATGGCGTTCATGCCGGGTTCGATTGGCGTGATCTACCGCCAGTTCTCCGCGACGATCGTGTCGGCCATGTCGTTGTCGGTGCTGGTCGCGATCGTGCTCACGCCGGCGCTGTGCGCGACGATGCTGAAGCCCGTGCGCCAGGGCGAGCACCACGCCGAGACCGGCTTCTTCGGGTGGTTCAACCGCGCGTTCGAGCGCGGCAGCGCGACCTACCAGAACGGCGTGCGCGGCATCCTGGCGTGCAGCGGCCGCTTCATGCTCGTGTTCGCCGCCCTGGCCGTCCTGATGGGCCTGCTGTTCGCGCGGCTGCCCACCGCGTTCCTGCCCCAGGAAGACCAGGGATTCCTGCTCGCGCAGATCATCGCGCCGGTCGGCGCGACACAGCAGCGCACCCTGCAGTCGCTGGAGAAGGTGGAGCAGCATTTTCTCGAGGGCGAGAAGAGCGCAGTCAAGGCGGTATTCGGCGTGCAGGGCTTCAGCTTTGGCGGCACTGGCCAGAACAACGGCATAGCCTGGATCAACCTGAAGGACTGGAGCGAGCGCAAGGCGCCTGAGCTGCACGCCGATGCGATCGCCGGCCGCGCGATGGCGGGACTGTCGCAGATCAAGGACGCTTTCGTCTTCGCGTTCGCGCCGCCGCCGATCCCGGAGCTCGGCCTGGCGGCCGGCTTCGCCTTCTTCCTGAAGGACAACGGCGGGGCAGGCCACGAGGCGCTCACCGCCGCGCGCAACCAGTTCATGGGTGCCGCCGCGCAGAGTAAGCGGCTGGCAAACGTGCGCCCGAACGGCCAGGAAGACACACCGCAGTTCCACATCGACGTCGACAACGAGCGGGCTGCTGCGCTCGGGCTGGCGACGGCCGACATCAATTCGACGCTCTCCGCGGCCTGGGGCGGCCAGTACATCGACGACTTCATCGACCGCGGTCGCGTGAAGCGGGTCTACGTCCGTGCGGATGCGCCATTTCGCATGACGCCCGACGACTTCAAACTCTGGTCGGTGCGCAACGCCGAAGGACGCATGGTGCCGTTCTCGGCATTTGCGACGTCGCGCTGGGACTACGGCTCACCGCGCCTCGAGCGGTACAACGGCGTGCAGGCGATGGAGATCAATGGCCAGGGCGCGCCGGGCGTCAGCACGGGCGAAGCAATGGCCGAAGTGGAGCGCCTGGTCACGCAGCTGCCGGCGGGCTTCGGCATCGAGTGGACCGCCGTTTCCTACCAGGAACGGCAGGCAGGGTCGCAGACGCCCCTGCTCTACGCGCTGTCGCTCCTGATCGTCTTCCTGTGCCTCGCCGCGCTGTACGAAAGCTGGTCGATCCCGACGGCGGTGCTGATGGTGGCGCCGCTCGGCATCCTCGGCGCAACCCTGGCCAGCACTTTATTCGGCATGCATCGTGACGTGTATTTCCAGGTGGCGATGCTCACCACCGTCGGCCTCACCAGCAAGAACTCGATCCTGATCATCGAGTTCGCCAAGCGCAACCTCGAGCACGGCATGGAACTGGTCGAGGCCACGATGCAGGCCGTGCGGATCCGGTTGCGTCCGATCCTGATGACTTCTCTGGCGTTCGGATTCGGCGTGCTGCCGCTCGCCATCGCGACCGGCGCCGGCTCAGGCGCGCAGCGCGCGATCGGCACCGGCGTGCTCGGTGGCATGGTGGCGGGCGTCACGCTGGGCCTGTTCTTCATTCCGCTGTTCTTCGTCGTGATCGAACGCCTGTTTGTGCAGAGAAAAGCCCATGACTAGGCGAGCGATGACCTCGCTGGCGCTCGCTGCCGCCGTGATGACCGGCGGGTGCGGCGCGCTCGAGCCGCGATTGCCCGAGGCCGCGCCGTCGATCCCGGCCGAGTGGCCCATGCCGGCAACGACTGCGGTTCCAACCGTGGCCGCGGGCGCCACCGAGGCATCGCCCGGGACGCCGGCCACCGCCGACATCGGCTGGCGCGATTTTTTCGTCGATCCGCGACTGCAGGAAGTGATCGCCCGCTCGCTCGCCAACAATCGCGACCTGCGGGTGGCCGTGCTCAACGTCGAGCGAGCGCGTGCGCTTTACCGCATCCAGCGCGCCGACCGCGTGCCGTCCATCGAGGCGACCGCGGCGATGGTCCGCACGGGTGGCGACAGACCCGTCACCGATGCGTTCACCGCGGGCGTCGGCATCACCGAGTTCGAACTCGACCTGTTCGGTCGCGTGCGCAACCTGAGCCAGGCGGCCCTGCAGCAATACTTCGCGCAGGAGGAAGCGCGACGCAGCGCGCAACTGACATTGATCGCAGAGGTCGCGAACGCATACCTGACGCTCGCCGCCGACCAGGAACAGCTGCGCGTCGTGCAACTGACACTCACGACACGCGAAGAATTCCACGCCTTGACGCAAAAGCGGTACGAATTCGGCGCGGTCTCCGCGCTGGATGTCAGTCAGTCCCGCACGCAGGTCGAAGCCGCGCGCGCAGACGTCGCCCGCTTCTCGGGACAGGCTGCGCAGACAGCCAACGCGCTGCAGTTGCTGGTCGGTGCGCCGGTCGGAACCGACCTGCTGCCGCAAGCCTTTGGCGAGTCGGTCACGGGCCTTGCGCCCCTGCCGGCAGGCCTGCCATCCGAAGTGCTGCTGCGGCGTCCCGACGTGCTGGCGGCCGAGCATCAGTTGCGCGCCGACAATGCAAACATCGGTGCGGCACGCGCGGCTTTCTTTCCGTCGATCAAGCTCACCGGCTCCGTCGGCTCCGCGAGCGATGAATTGTCGGGCCTGTTCGACGCGGGCACGGGTATCTGGTTATTCGCACCCCAGGTGAACCTGCCGATCTTCGAGGGGGGTCGCCTGCGGGCGAATCTCGACGTCGCGCGCGCCGACCGCGACATCGCCCTGGCGCAGTACGAGCGGGCCATCCAGTCCGGCTTTCGCGACGTGGCGGACGCGCTCGCGCTTACCACGACCCTCGCCGAACAGCGCGCCGCGCGGCAGGCGACGGTCGATGCGGCGACCGAGGCCGACCGACTCGCGCGCGCGCGTTACGCAGCGGGCCGCGACAGCTACCTCGTGCTGCTCGAATCGCAGCGCACACTCTACTTCTCGCAGCAGACACTGGTGGCGACGCGACTGGCCGAGCAGACGAATCGAGTCACGCTGTACAAGGCGCTGGGCGGCGGCTGGCTGGAGCGCGGGCCGTGATCGGACGCACGGTCTGCACGGGTAAAGACTCGCCGCGCGCCGAGGTACAGCGTGAGCGGATCCTCTGTGCAGCGCAGAAGTGCTTCATCGAGCATGGCTTTCACGCGGCCAGCATGGCGAACATCGCTGCAGCGGCGCAGATGAGCGCCGGCCTCATGTACCGTTACTTTGAGAACAAGAGCGCCATCGTCAAGGCCATCGTCGAGCGCCAGTTGCAGGATGGACGCGCGCAGATCGAGCAGTTGCACACTTCGGCCGACCTTGCTGCAAGCATCCTGCAGACCTACCGCCTGTGGCTGGCCCGCGACCCCTCGGTGATGAATCCGGCGCTGTACCTCGAGATGAGCGCCGAAGCGACGCGCGACCCGCAGATCGCGGCCGCGCTGCAGGAATCCGACGAGCGCATCTTCGAAGCCCTGCAGGCGTGGATGGCGCGCGACCGGGACGACAGGGGGCTTGGCCTGCCGCCGGACATCGCGTCCAGGCGCGCCCACCTGCTGATGCAGGTCTGGAATGGCCTGGCGGTCAGCGCCGTCCGGCGTCCCAACCAGGATCCGGCAGCGATGAGGGACGTGATCGAGCAGTTCGTGAATCGTCTCGTCATGCCCTGAGGGTCCGGGCGGAACGTGCGTTCTGGATACTCGGCCCTCCGCGGCAATTCATTGCGCAGCCTGAAAATCTGGATATTGCGGCAGCGCAGCAATCAGATGCATAGTGAGAGTTCCGGCAGGACATTCCGCCCTGCCTACTGCGAGGATGCAGCAGTGACGACGGCACTCTGGTTACTGGTCTTCTTCGGCGGCGCGCTGTATCTGGCTTACCAACGCGTGTCCCTGCGCTCGGCGACGCTCGCCACGGGCCTCACGCTCCTGGCCTACACGCTGCTGCGTGAACCCGCGACGCCCTGGCTCGTTGCGCTGTGGCTGGCCTTCGGCGTGATGGCGCTGCTCAACGGCGACGCCCTCCGGTTGCGCCTCATCACCAAGCCGTTCCTGAAGACGTACCGGCGCATGCTGCCGTCGATGTCGGACACCGAGCGCGAAGCGCTCGAAGCCGGCACGGTCTGGTGGGACGGCGAACTCTTCACCGGCAGGCCGAACTGGCACAAGCTGCTGTCGGCGAAGGCACCACAGCTCACGGCCGAAGAACAGGCGTTCATCGACGGCCCGTGCGAAGACCTCTGCCACATGATCGACGACTGGGACATCACTCATCGCCGCGCCGACCTGCCGCCCGAGATCTGGGATTACCTCAAGAAGAAGGGCTTCTTCGCGATGATCATCCCGAAGCGGTACGGCGGCCTCGAGTTCTCCGCTTACGCGCACTCCTGCGTGCTGGTGAAGCTGTCGAGCCGCAGCGCAACCGTGTCGTCCACGGTGGCCGTGCCGAATTCGCTCGGCCCCGGCGAACTGCTGCTGCATTACGGCACCGAGGAGCAGAAGAACCATTACCTGCCGCGACTCGCCCGCGGCGAAGACGTGCCCTGCTTCGCACTCACGGCGCCGCGCGCCGGCTCCGACGCCGCATCGATTCCCGACACGGGCGTCGTCTGCCGTGGCGTCTACGGCGGCAAGGAAGTGCTCGGCCTGCGCCTCAATTTCACCAAGCGCTACATCACCCTCGCGCCGATCGCGACGGTGGTCGGTCTCGCCTTCAAGCTGTACGACCCGGACCGGCTGCTGGGGGGCGACAAGACCGAGTACGGCATTACTTGCGCGCTGATTCCGCGCGACACGCCGGGGCTCACGATCGGGCGGCGCCACTTCCCGCTCAACGTCCCGTTCCAGAACGGGCCATTGTCGGGCAAGGACGTGTTCGTGCCCCTCGACTGCATCATCGGCGGACCGAAGATGGCAGGCCAGGGCTGGCGCATGCTCGTCGAACAACTCTCCGTAGGCCGCTGCATCTCGCTGCCGTCGAGTGCGGCGGGCGGTGCGAAAGCGGGCATCTTCGCTTCGGCGGCATACACGCGCATCCGCAAGCAGTTCAACCAGCCGGTCGGCAAGTTCGAAGGCGTCGAGGCCGCGCTCACGCGCATGGCGGGCGCTGCGTACATCGTCGATGCGGCGCGTTCCGTGACGACGGGCGCGATCGACGGCGGCGAGAAGCCGTCGGTGCCCGCCGCGATGCTGAAGTACCACTGCACGGAGTTCGCAAGGCAGGTCGCGAACGACGCGATGGACGTGCAGGGCGGCAAGGGCATCTGCCTCGGTCCGAAGAATTACCTCGGTCGCGGCTACCAGGTCGTGCCGGTGGCGATCACCGTCGAGGGCGCGAACATCCTGACGCGCAGCCTGATGATCCTCGGGCAGGGCGCGATCCGCTGCCATCCCTACGTGCTCGCCGAGATGAACGCGGCCAAGGAGAAGGACAAGGGCAAGAGCCTGCGCGAATTCGATCAGGCCCTGTTCGGCCACATCGGCTACACGCTATCGAACGCCGCACGCTCGTTCGTGATGGCCGCGACGTTCGCGCGGTTCTCGGATGCGCCGGACGTAGGCTCGACGCGCCGGTACTACCAGCACGTCAACAAGTTCAGCGCGCAGTTCGCCTTCGCGACGGACATGGCGATGCTGACGCTCGGCGGGTATCTCAAGCAGAAGGAGCACCTGTCGGCGCGTCTCGGCGACGTGCTGTCGTCGCTGTACATGGCCTCGATGGTGCTGAAGCACTACGAGAACCAGGGCCGGCCGGAAGCCGACCTGCCGCTGGTCGAGTGGAGCTGCCGCACGCTGCTCTACAAGGCACAGGAGCAGCTGCACGACTTCCTGCGCAACTTCCCGAACCGCTTCATCGCCGGCGCGATGCGCTTCGTGATCTTCCCGCG
>JAPLSF010000244.1 GCA_026398785.1 Pseudomonadota bacterium
ACGCTGCACAGCGATGCGGGTGCGACGTTCGACAAGTCCGTGACGTTCGACGCCAGCACGCTCGAGCCGATGATCACGTTCGGCACCAACCCGGGCATGGTCACCACGATCGGCGGCAACGTGCCGGAACGCCCGGGCGACCCCGTGTTTGCGAAATCGCTGGCATACATGGGTCTCACCGCGGGTGAGCGCATGGCCGGAAAGCCGGTGCAGGTCGTCTTCATCGGCAGTTGTACCAACGCACGCATCTCGGACCTGGAAGCCGCCGCAGCCATCCTGCGCGGACGCAAGGTCGCCAAGGGCGTGCGTGCCCTGGTCGTGCCCGGTTCGCAGCAGATCAAGCTGGAAGCCGAGCAGCGTGGCCTGGCCAGGATCTTCACGGACGCGGGCGCGGAATGGCGTGAGTCCGGCTGCTCGATGTGCCTCGGCATGAACGGCGACCTCGTCGACGCCGGCCAGTACTGCGTCAGCACCAGCAACCGCAACTTCGAAGGCCGGCAAGGCATCGGGGCACGCACCCTGCTGGCGAGCCCGGCCTCCGCCGCAGCCGCCGCCGTGCGCGGTCGCGTCACCGATCCGCGCGAGTTCCTCGGCTGAGCCGGGACGCGCCAACAACACAGAACCAGCACATGGACCCGATCACAGTCATCCGCTCGCGGACGGTCGTCATGCCGTCCACCAACATCGACACGGACCAGATCATCCCGGCCCGCTTCCTGACCACCACAGTGCGCGAAGGCCTCGGCGTCTCACTGTTCGCCGACTGGCGCTACGACCAGAACGGACTGCCGAAACCCGACTTCGTATTGAACCAGCCTGCGGCCAAGGGCTGCCAGGTGCTGGTGGCGGGTCGCAACATCGGTTGCGGCTCGTCGCGTGAGCACGCACCTTGGGCGCTGCTCGACTTCGGCATCCGCGTGGTCATCAGCACCGAGATCGCGGACATCTTCCGTAACAACAGCCTGAAGAACGGCCTGCTGCCGGTCGTCGTCGACGCCGCGACGCACGAGTGGCTGCTGGCGAATCCGGGCGTCGAAGTCGAAGTCGACCTGCCCGCCTGCACGCTGCGCTTGGCCGAAGGGCGTGCCGTGCAGTTTCCGCTCGAGTCGTTCTCGCGCTATTGCCTGATAAACGGCATCGACGAACTGGGTTACCTGCTGAGCAAGATGGACGCGATCGAACGTTACGAGCGCATGCGGGGAGGCGCATGAAGGCGCGCATCGCAGTCCTCGGCGGCGATGGCATCGGCCCCGAAGTCACGGCCGAGGCCGTCGGTGTGCTGCAGGCCGTGGCTTCGAAATACGGTCACGACTTCGAGTTCTCCGCGGCGTTGATCGGTGGCGCGGCGATTGATGCGTCCGGCTCGGCATTGCCGCCCCGCACGATCGATGCATGCCGCGAGAGCGCCGCCACGCTGCTCGGCGCCGTGGGCGGCCCGAAATGGTCGGATCCGGGTGCACGCGTTCGCCCCGAACAGGGACTGCTGGAACTGCGCCGCACCCTCGGCGTGTTCGCGAACCTGCGCCCGGTGCGCACCATGGAGTCGATGCTCGACGCCTCGCCGCTGAGGCCCGAGGTCATCACCGGCACGGATATCATGGTCGTGCGGGAATTGACCGGCGGCATCTACTTCGGCAAGAAGAGCCGGACTGCGCACGAGGCCGAGGACGTCTGCACGTACACCACCGTCGAGGTGGAGCGCGTGACGCGGGTTGCCGGGCGGTTGGCCATGGGCCGTCGCCGGCGCATCGTATCCGTGGACAAGGCCAACGTGCTGGAGACCTCCCGGCTGTGGCGAGCAGTGGTCGAGCGCGTGCTGCGAGATGAGTTCCCGCAAGTGGAGTTCGAGCACATGCTCGTCGATGCCGCCGCGATGCACCTCATCCGGCGTCCTGCTTCGTTCGACGTGCTGCTCACCGAAAACATGTTCGGCGACATCCTGACCGACGAGGCCTCGATGATCGCCGGGTCGCTAGGCCTGTTGCCCTCGGCCTCGCTCGGCGAGGGCACGAACGGCCTCTACGAACCGATTCATGGTTCCGCACCCGACATCGCGGGGCGCGGCATCGCCAATCCGTACGGCACGATCCTGAGCGCGGCGATGCTGCTGCGGTATTCACTCGGGCTCGAAACCGAGGCAGCTGCCGTCGAGTCCGCGGTCGAAGACGCGGTCAGCGCGGGCGTGCGCACGGCAGACATTGCGCTGGCCGGAAAGGCCACTGTCGGCAGCCGGGAAGCCGGTGCCGCGGTCGTGGGACGACTAATGTCAAGTCGTTAAATTTCAATGACTTGCGGTTTTATCCACAGAAACTGTCAAGCTAGGGTTTAGAACCGCCGGCCGGCTGATTATTCGCCCGATTCCCGCTGGACTCCGACCCGATTTTCGGCGCTATACTGCGCGTCCGCAGGCGGCCCCAGGCTCCCTGCCCCCAGTTTGCGAGACCGGATTTACGAGTAGCGAGGACTTGAGTCGGGTTAGTCTTTGTCTCAGGGAATGAGGCAGCTCGGGTCCCCCGAAGGCCGGCAGCAATGCCGGCCTTCTTTTTTGGACGAACCTCGCCTGACTCAGCAGACGCGAGCCGCCGCTTCCAGTCCGGCGGTGAGGTCGCGCAGGAGGTCGTCGCCCTCTTCGATGCCGATCGACAGTCGCACCAGCGTCTCCGAGATGCCAGCCCGCTCCCTCGCCACTGCGTCCATCGCCGCATGCGTCATGCTGGCCGGATGCGCCACGAGGCTCTCGACACCGCCGAGCGATTCGGCAAGCGAGAACAGTTCCATGTTGCCGAGCAGCGCCTTGACGTTCCCGACCCCACCCACGAGTTCGAAGCTCACCATCGCGCCGAATCCCTGCTGCTGACGCTGCGCGATCTCGTGGCCGGGATGTGCGGCGAGTCCGGGGTAGTAGACCCGGGCCACCGCGGGGTGCCGCGTCAGCAGTTCGGCGATACGTTGCGCGTTCTCACCATGTGCGCGCATGCGGGCGTGCAGCGTGCGCAAGCCACGGAGCGTCAGGAAGCTGTCGAACGGCGCGCCCGTCACGCCGATGCAGTTGCCCCACCACTTCACCTGCTCGTGCAGTTCGGCCGTGGCCGCGATCACCGCGCCGCCCACGACGTCGCTGTGACCGTTCAGGTACTTGGTCGTGGAATGAATGACGAGGTCGGCCCCCAGCGCCAGCGGCTGCTGCCACACGGGCGACAGGAACGTATTGTCGGCTGCGACCAGCGCGCCGGCTGCCTTGGCGCGGGCGGCAACGGCAGCGATA
>JAPLSF010000051.1 GCA_026398785.1 Pseudomonadota bacterium
CCGTCCGGCGGCGCGGCGCGGGCGGACTCCCGCCCGGAACAGGGCCTCGCTCGCATAGATGTTGCCGACGCCCACGACGACGTGCTGATCCATCAGGAACAGTTTCACCGCGGCCTTGCGGCGCTTCGCCCTGGTAGCAAGCAGTTCCGCCGTGAGGCCGTCTTCGAGCGGCTCCGGCCCGAGTGCCACCAGCAGCGGATGCTGCTCCACCGGGCCCGTGCACCAGTGCAGGCTGCCGAACCGGCGCGGATCGTTGAAGCGCAGGCACTGGCCCGAGTCGAGCACGAGGTCGTAGTGGTCATGCAGCAGCCGCGGCGAACCTGCCGGCATCACGCGCAGGCTGCCGGACATGCCGAGGTGTGCGATTAGCGAGCCGCGGTCGAGATCGATCAGCAGGTACTTGGCACGGCGGCGCACGTCGTGAATGCGCTGGCCGACAAGTTCACGCACGAGCTTCGGTTCGACTCGCCAGCGCAAGCGCGGCTCGCGCAGGTCGAACGCGGTGACGGCGTGGCCGACAATGGCTGCGCGCACTCCGCGACGTGTCGTTTCGACTTCGGGTAACTCGGGCATCAGGCTCGCGACGTTCCGCTATTTGCCGCCGAAAAAACAGGGGCCCACGCCAGAAACGAAAAACCCGCCGGAGGCGGGTTCTTCGGACATCCGGCAATGCCGGACGCAGCAAGCTCGACCAGGGATTACTTGATCTTCGCTTCCTTGTAGGTCACGTGCTTGCGGGCCTTCGGGTCGAACTTCTTGATCTCGAGCTTCTCCGGGTGGAGCCGCTTGTTCTTGGTGGTCGTGTAGAAGTGGCCAGTGCCGGCGGTCGAAACGAGCTTGATCTTGTCGCGCATGTGAGTGACTCCTGCTGCAGCCGGGCCGTCAGACCTTGACGCCCTGGGCGCGGAGCTCGTTCACGACGGCTTCGACGCCCTTCTTGTCGATCGTGCGCATGGCATTGCCGGACACGCGCAGGCTGACCCAGCGCTTTTCCGTTTCGAGCCAGAAACGCTGCGTGTGCAGGTTCGGCAGGAAGCGGCGGCGCTTGCGGTTGTTGGCGTGCGAAACGGTGTTGCCGCTCATCGGCCGCTTGCCGGTGACCTGACAGACTTTCGACATGGTGCTGTTCCTGTGACACACGGGCCGGCCGAATGGCGGACCCGGATAAACGAGCCGCGTTTTATACCAGTGCGGCCGGCTGCGGGCAAGCCCGAAAGCCAGCCAGGGGTTAGGGGATAGGGGTTAGGGGCTAGTCGGAGGAGCAACTCCAGCATCCGTTTGATCTGCACCTCCGGCTAACCCCTAACCCCTATCCCCTAACCCCTTGTTTCTATAGCAAGCCTCGCTCCGCAAAGGAGACACAGGCGCCATCCCCGACCACGATGTGATCGAGCACCCGAATGTCCACCAGCGCCAGGGCGTCCCGCAGGCGTCCGGTGATCAGTTCGTCGGCCTGGCTGGGCTCGGCGATGCCCGACGGGTGGTTGTGAGCCAGGATCACGGCCGCGGCATTGCGGGTCAGCGCGAGCTTGACGACCTCGCGGGGGTGGACGCTGGCCCCGTCGATCGTGCCGCGGAAAACCTCGTCAAAAGTGATGACCCGGTGGCGATTGTCCAGGAACAGGCAGCAAAAGACTTCATGTTCGCGGTCCCGCAGGCGGGCTCGCAGGAAGTCCCTGGTGGCCCGGGGGTTGGCCAGCGGCGGGCCAGCCAGCATCTGTTCCGCATAGTGGCGCCGGGACAATTCGAGCGCTGCCTGCAGCAGGGCAAATTTGGCCGCGCCGAGGCCGGGGGTACGGCAGACCGCTTGCCGCTCGGCCGTCAGCAAGCCACGTAACGACTTGAACTCGCCCAGCAATCCGCGTGCCGTGTCGACCGCCGTCCGGCCGCGCGTCCCGGTCTGCAGCAGGATCGCGAGCAATTCGGCTTCCGAGAGCGCGGTGGCGCCCAGTTTCAGCAGCTTTGCGCGGGGACGTTCGGCTTCTGGCCACAGGGGCAGCGGCAGCGACGACATCGGGGCTCCTCGGTCGGGGAGCAACCATGTTCATGGCTGCCGTGACCCAGGACACGGCTCATAACCGACGAAAACGCGGCGAAATGGCGCAGTGGGCGCGCACGCCGGAACCCCAACCGGCGAGCGGACCTCAGAGCGCTTTCTGGGCGAAGCGCGCGCGCAGGGCGTCGGCCACGGCCGGGTGCACGAACTCGGAAATGTTGCCGCCCAGGCTCGCGATCTCGCGGATCAGCGTCGACGAAATGAAGTTGAACTGCTCGGTCGGCGTCAGGAACACCGTCTCGACCTGGTCGGTCAGGTGCCGGCTCATGGTCGCCAGCTGGAACTCGAACTCGAAATCCGACACCGCGCGCAGGCCACGCATCATCACATTGAGCCCGTTGTTGCGCGCGAACTCCACGGTAAGCCCCGTGTAACCCATGACCTCGACGTTATCGAGGTCGGCGAGCACGATCTTGACCAGTTCGATGCGTTTCTCGAGCGGAAACAACGGCGCCTTGCCCGGGTTCGCGGCAATCGCGACCACCACCTTGTCGAAAATCTTGCTCGCCCGCCGGACCAGGTCGTTGTGGCCGTTGGTAAATGGATCGAACGTGCCTGGATACATTGCGCGACTGCTCATTCGCTCCCCCGTGCCTGGTGATCGTTGTTATGGGCCGGCGAGCCCCGGCGGGCGAGATGATAGCCGAC
>JAPLSF010000291.1 GCA_026398785.1 Pseudomonadota bacterium
AGTGGCCAGCGCCGCCCTGCGCCGGGAACCAGCGCGCCCCGTTCTGGTCAAGGCTGACAGGGCCGTGCCATACGGGCGCGTCGTGGAGGGCATGGTGCTGTTGCAGCAGGCAGGCGCAAAGAAGGTCGGGTTCGTCACGGAGCCGTTGCCCGCCGGGCGCGGATCCCGGTCGCGCTGAACAATGGGTCGCGCCGCGAGCGGCAATCTGCGGCCCTGGGTCGGGTCGGCCATCGTCCATGGGCTGGTCGTCGTCGCGCTCGCGGCTGCGGCCATTCAATGGCGGACAGATCCACCGCCGCCGCAGGTCGCGATCGAGGGCAGCGTCGTCCGTTACGAGGATCTGCCCTCGTCCGTGAAGGCGGGCAAACCCATCCGCGAGCCTGCGCCCGCCGCACCCATGCAACAGGCGCCCCCGCCGGCTCCCAAACCGGTGCCGGAGTCGAAGGCCGAGACCAAGCCAGACCCGGCCGTGCTTGAGCAGAAAGCGCAGCAGCAAGCGCAAGCCCAGGCCGAAGCCCAGGCCGACGCCCAGGCCAAGGCGGAGGCGACGGCCGCGCGCCGCAGTGCAGAACAGGCGCAGGCGACGACCGCGCTCGCCGCAAGGAAGCGGGCCGAGGTGGACGAGAAGCGCAAACAGGAAGAGGCGCGCAAGCAGGAGGCCGCCGCCGCGAAGCAGCAGCAGGCCGAGCAACAAGCGGCAGCGCGGGAGGCCAGGGTGAAAGCGGCGCATCAGGCCGATCTGCGGCGCGCGCTCGAGGACGAGGAGGCGGGCGAAGCGCTCGCGCGCTCCGGTGTGGTCGACGAGTATCGGACGCTGTTGATCCAGACCATCGAGCGCAACTGGAACCGGCCGCCTTCGGCGCGTGCTGGCCTCGAATGCACGCTGTACGTTACGCAGGCGACCGGCGGCACGGTGCTCGACGTGAAGATTGGCGATTGCAATGGCGACCAGGCGGTACGCGAATCTGTCGCCAATGCGGTGTATCGTTCCTCTCCGTTGCCCGCGCCGCGCGATGCGCGCGCCTTCGAACGCCGGCTGGTCATTGTTTTCAAGCCTACGGAGTGACGTGGAGATGACGTTTCAACGCGCCCGGGCGCGTCCCGCACGAATGAGTGTTGCCCGGGCATTCGCCTGGTTTTTCGTTGTTGCGGGTTCGCTCGCGACGAGCGCCCACGCGCAGCTGCGCCTCGACATAACCCAGGGCGTGCGCGATGCGGTGCCCATCGCCGTCGTGCCGTTCGGCGGCCAGACCGAAGGCGGCGCGAACGACGTCGCTGCCGTCATCGCGGGCGACCTGCAACTGAGCGGGCGCTTCAAGCCGCTCGAGCGGCGCGATCTCGTTGCGCGCCCGACGCGCGGCGCGCAGGTTCGCTTCGAGGACTGGCGCCTGCTCAAGTCCGATTTCCTCGTCATTGGCAATGTCGCAGTGGACGCGAGCGGGCTTGCCGTCGAGTTCGAACTCTTCAACGTGCAGACTGGCCAGCAGTTGCTCACGCAGCGCCTGGTCACCAGCGAGCGCGGCCTGCGCGCGACGGCGCACCGGATTGCCGACCTGATCTTCGAGCGGCTCACGGGCATTCCGGGCGCGTTCTCGACGCGCATCGCCTACGTCGCGGTCGATGGCCGGCCACCCTCGCAGCGCTACCGCCTGATGGTTGCGGACGCCGACGGCTACGGCCCGCGCATCGTCACCGAGTCGTCGGAACCCATCATGTCGCCGGCGTGGTCGCCCGACGGGCAGAACCTCGCGTACGTTTCGTTCGAAGGCAAGGCGTCCGCGATCTACGTGCAGCGGCTCGCGACCGCTGACCGCAGGCGCGTCTCGGCCCGTTCCGGCATCAATGGCGCGCCGGTCTGGTCACCCGACGGCCGCAAGCTGGCGCTGACGTTATCGCGTGACGGCAATCTCGACCTGTACGTGCTGGACCTGGCCACGCAAGGCCTCACGCGCCTGACGTCCGACAGCGCCATCGACACCGAGCCGGAGTGGTCGCGCGATGGCGCATCCGTTTATTTCACGTCGGACCGGGCGGGCAGTGCACAGGTCTACCGGGTCGGCGCGGGCAGCGGCCAGGAAGCGCAGCGCCTCACGTTTACCAATGGGTACAACGCCCGGCCCCGTCTGTCGCCGGACGGTGAGTCGCTGGCGCTGGTCACCTTGGACCGTGGCGCGTATCGCATTGCGACCTACGATCTCAAGACGCGCAACCTGCACGTGCTGACGGATGGCCGGCAGGACGAGGCACCGAGCTTCGCGCCGAACGGGGCGATCCTCATCTACGCGACCCGTGCGGGTGCGAAGGGCACGCTGGCGATGGTCTCGGCCGACGGCCGATTCCAGCAGCGGCTCAGCTCGGACACCGGCGACGTCCGCGAGCCGGTCTGGTCGCCGTTCCCGCCCGCGCAGCGGTGAAGCGCGCGTCGACGCAAGGTATCATTCACAGAATTTGCCGGCCGCCACCACGCGGCCCTGACTATTCAGGAGTTCGATGACCATGAAATGGACCCATGCCGTTGCCTCGCCTTGCTCGCCGTCGGCGCCGCAGGCTGCTCCAAGCCGAAGCAGGTACAGCCGGAAACGACGACCCAGGCCCCGGTCGACAGCGGCGCACAGACGAGCGGCCTCGGCAACGAGACCGGCCCGGCCACGGGAGCGACTACGGGTGCAATGAACGCGGCGCAGCAACAGGCACTTGCAGCCCTGCAGTCCCGCAGCGTCGTTTACTTCGAGTACGACAGCAGCGAGATCCGCGCTGACTACGTCAGCGTCGTCGCGGCGCACGCGGCCTACCTGACCAAGTACCCGACTGCGCGCGTGCGTCTCGAAGGTCACGCCGACGAACGCGGCTCGCGCGAATACAACATCGGCCTCGGCGAAAGGCGTGCGCAGACGGTGCGCAAGGCGCTGATGCTGCAGGGTGTCACTGAAGCGCAGATGACGACGGTCAGCTACGGCGAGGAGCGTCCCGCGGTCGAGGGTTCGGACGAAGCTGCCTACGCGCAGAATCGCCGCGTCGAATTCGCGCAGGTGCAGTGATCCGATGAATACCGTCGTGCGTGGCGCCTTCGTGGCGTCGGCCTTGCTGGCCAGCTCGCTGGTCCATGCGGCCGCCAGCAACAAGGAACTCGAGGCGCGGGCGGATGCCGGCGACCAGCGTCTGGGCACGCTCGAAAGCCGGGTCAACCAGTCGCTGCTCGACCTGCAGCAGCAGATCGAAAAATCGCAGCAGGAGCTGCGCACTCTGCGTGGCCAGATCGAGGAAGCCCGGCACGAACTCGAGTCGCTGCAACAGCAGCAGCGTGATCTGTACGGCGATCTGGACCGGCGCCTGCTGGTGATGGAGAACGGCGCTGGTGGCGTGCCCGTCGCGGCGGGCGGGGCCACCCAGGCACCCAATGCGGTGTTTGCGGACGAGTCTGCGGTGTACGGCGAAGCGTTTGCCGCGATGAAGGCCGGTCGCTACGAGGAAGCCGCTCGCGGCTTCCAGACGTACCTGGCGAAGTATCCGCGCGGCCCGCGCGCCGACAACGCCACCTACTGGCTTGGCGAAGCGCAGTTCGTCCAACAGCAATACGATGGCGCCCTGAAGTCGTTCCAGGCCGTCAGCGCTTTTGCCGAGTCGCGGCGCCTGCCGGATGCGATGTACAAGGTCGCGCTCTGTCAGTACGAGCTGAAGGCGTTCAAGAACTCGCGCGCGACGCTGAACAAGGTCATTTCGACGTACCCGGACGCCGACGCCGCCAAACTGGCCCAGGCCCAGATCGACAAGCTGAACGCCGAGGGCCGGTGAGCCGGCTCAAGGTCACCGAGACATTCGTCTCGATCCAGGGCGAAGCCGACGCCGTCGGCTGGCCCACGCTCTTCATCCGCCTGACGGGCTGTCCGCTGCGTTGCGCGTACTGCGACACGCAGTACTCTTTCTACGGCGGCGAATGGCGCACGCTCGATGACCTGCTCGTCATCGCGCGGGAGAGTGGTGTGCGCCACGTCTGTGTCACGGGCGGCGAGCCGTTGGCACAGCAGGCGTGCCTCGAACTGCTGAGCGTCCTGTGTGACGCGGGATATTCGGTGTCGCTCGAGACGAGCGGCGCCCTCGATGTCGCCGCGGTCGACCCGCGGGTCAGCCGCGTCGTTGACCTGAAGACACCGGAGTCCGGCGAAGTCAAACGCAACAAGCTCGAGAACCTCGACGTGCTGACGCCGCACGATCAGCTCAAGTTCGTGCTCTGCTCGCGCGCCGATTACGAATGGGCGCGTGACCTGCTGCGGCAGCGCACCGTGCCGTTGCCGGCGCAGGTTCTGTTCTCGCCGGTGTGGGGTCAGGTCGAGCCGCGCGATCTCGCGGACTGGATCCTCGCCGATCGCCTGCCGGTGAGGCTGCAGGTGCAGCTGCATAAATATCTCTGGGGCAACGAGCCAGGTCGCTGATGACGAAGCAGGACGTCGACACGCGCGGCACCGATGCCCCGCGACCGGCCATCGTGCTGGTTTCGGGTGGGCTCGATTCCGCGACCTGCCTCGCCATCGCACGCGCCGAGGGTCACCGCTGCCACGCGCTCAGTTTCCAGTACGGCCAGCGTCATCACGCCGAACTGAACGCCGCCCGTAAGGTGGCGGCCCAGTTGGGCGCCGTGGAACACCGCGTCATGCAGATCGACCTCGGCGCATTCGGCGGATCGGCCCTGACGGATACGTCCATCGCCGTCCCCGAAGACGGGGCGAGCGGCGCAACCATCCCGGTCACCTACGTGCCCGCGCGCAACACCGTCTTCCTCGCCTTCGCCCTGGCGTGGGCCGAAGTGCTGCAGGCGCACGACATCTTCATCGGCGTGAATGCCGTCGATTACTCTGGTTATCCGGACTGCCGTCCGGAATTCATCGATGCGTTTGCGCGCATGGCCAATCTCGCCACGCGCGAAGGCATCGAGGGCAGGGAGCCGCTGCGGATCCGTACGCCTCTGATCGACCTGAGGAAGGCCGAGATCATCAGCCGTGGCGCCGCCCTGGGTGTGGACTTTGGAACGACCGTTTCCTGCTACCAGGCGGACGAACAGGGCAGGGCTTGCGGCCGCTGCGACTCCTGCCGCCTGCGCGCGGCCGGGTTCGAGGCAGCCGGCGTGCCCGATCCCACCGTTTACCGATGATCGGCTATGATTGTCGGCTAGTTGCAACGGGCCGTTAGCTCAGCGGTAGAGCAGCTGGCTTTTAACCAGTTGGTCGATGGTTCGATCCCATCACGGCCCACCAATAAAATCAATCAGTTGGGCCGAAAAGTTCATGCCCTGTCGAGGGCTCTGCTTACACTTGTGCCGCTGAACAGCTCGTTCATCTTGTTGCGGAGCGGTTCCTCACGATCCGGCAGGAAGTGCGAGTAGACCGTGGACGTCACTACGGGTGAGGAGTGACCGGCCAGTCGGGACACCTCAAGCAGCGGCATGGAGTTCCCACGATTCAGTGGACACCTTTCCGCCCAGCCTTGTGAGCCGCCTCGAACTGCTCGGGACTCATGCCGCCTAGATGGCTGTGTCGGCGTGTTCGATTGTAGAACGAGTCGATGTAGTCAGACACGTCCGCGAGCGCAAGCTCCCGGTTCTTGTAAATGTGTTTCTTGATTCGCTCTTTCTTCAAGCTACTAAAGAACGACTCGACGACCGCATTGTCCCAGCAGTTGCCCTTGCGGCTCATGCTCGGCTCAAGGTGATTGGTGCGGCAGAAGCGGCGCCACGCGTCGCTTCCGTACTGCGTGCCCTGGTCGGAATGAATGATCGTGCCGCGTGGCCGGCGCCGGCGAACGGCCATCAGCACCGCATCGAGCACGAGCTCGCGGCGGATCGTCGGCCCCGCGGACCAGCCGATGACCATGCGCGAAAACAAATCCATGACGATAGCCAGATACAGCCAGCCCTGCCACGTTCGAATATAGGTGATATCCGTGACCCAGGCCTTGTTACGCCGCGTCACCGTGAATTGGCGTTGCAGGATGTTTGGTATCAGGACCGACGGCTTGCCAAGGGACCAGCGGCGAGTTCGATAACCATGAAGGGCGCGCAGGCCGTTCAACCTCATGAGACGCTCGACGCGATGCTTGCTGCACGTTTCTCCAGCTTCGCGCAGATCCAGGAACACGCGTGGCGCCCCATAGATACCCTGACTTGCGATGAACGACGCACGGATCAGGCGAAGCAACCTGGAATCCTCCTGTGCTCGCTTCGACACTGGCTGCTGGAGCCAGGCGTAGTAGCCGCTCGGGGCGACCTCGAGCAGGCGACACATCACGTGGACGCTGTACTCGGGTCTATGGGCCTTGATGAACTCGTAAGTCGCGCGAACGCGACTGGCACTCAGTCGTGTGGACATCAGTGGCGCCCTCCGGTGCTACCCAGATGCTATCCCTTGTCCACCAAACCCTGGGAACTCCACCAGTTGCATCCCCCCGTTCGTGTTCGACCACGTTGGCATCGGCGGTCGTACCTGCAGCTTCCCGATCTCGCCGCAGTCCCGGCACCTAACCCGCAGTGGCCGTCGCATCGATCCCTTGCCCTGGCTGATCCACTCACCCAGCGGCAGCAGCCGCCACGCATCGCAGCGAGGGCAGTAGGCCGCGAGCTGGTGGCCGTGTTCATGGCGTGAGTCCTGTCCGCCTAGCGATTACCGCGAATGGTTGAAAATCGAAGTTGAGCGCAGCATCCACGTATCACCGGCGGTCTGCCGGTTGCCCTCCGCGAAAGACCACGAAGGACGCCGTCGGTCGCCGGATCACCTGAGCAATCCAGGACGGGTTGCGAGGAGGGAAACATGAGGAACCTGGGAACAGTCGCCGCCACGGTACTGGCGGCATCAATGCCGGTGGCCTTTGCGGGTCCGCCGGGACAGACGAGCATCTTCACCGTCGATTGCAATCGCGGCCAGACCATCGCCAGCGCCCTCAAGAGGGCCGATCTCTTTCGCAGTCCGCTGGTCGTGACTGTCCGGGGAACGTGCCACGAGTTCGTGACCATCACACGCGCCAACGTGACATTGCGCGGCGATCCGTCCGCAGAGATCGTGGCGCCGAATCAGCAGGGCGACCTTGTTACCGTCTCGGCCGACAGGGTGACGCTCGAAAACCTGACTTTGACTGGCGGGCTGACAGGCCTCAGTCAGGATCACGAACCTACCTTCATTGCGCAGAATGTCGTCATCCAGGACACGAGTGGCGTCGGAGTGCGTGTTCGGGTCGGTGACGCACGCCTGATTGGCTGTACCGTGCAGCGTTCCGGCGGCATCGGCGTATCCGTGGTGCGTGGCGGCAGTGTCATTCTGTCGAACGGCAGTCAGGTCCTGGATAGTGCTGGATCAGGCATCAGTGCTGCTCAGCATGGCGTAGTGTCATTAGCCAACTCGACGGTCATGCGAAGCGGCGCGGAGGGCATCGTGATCAGCGAGGGTTCGCGGGGCAACATCAGCGCCAGCGTGATCAAAGACAACGGCGCCGTCGGTCTCAACATCGGAACGAGTGCATCGGCCAGCGTCATTGACACCACGATCAGCGGCAATGGCACCGGCAATGGCCCGCAAGGGGACGGCGTCATGCTGTGGGGTGGCGCGCAGGCCCACATCGTGGGTCAGAACGTCATCATCGACAACCGCGACGAAGGCATCGATGTCGCGGGCGCCGCGAGCGCTTACATCACCGGAGCGCGAGTCGCGGGTAACGGCGGCAACGGCATCCTCGGGTACATGGGCGCCAACCTCGTGCTCGGAAATCTCGTGATCGAGAACAATGGTGCCGTCGGCGTTTTTTGCGCCGCGGATTGCACGGCACAGATGGAGAACATGTCGATCCACGGCAACAAGGGCGATGGCATCAATCTTTCCTTCGACTCGACGCTCATGCTGATCGGGGCTCCGATTGATCTGGCGGGCAACGTCGGCTGGGGGCTTTATTGCCATGACGCCGAGTCGAGCGTGAACGACACGGGATTGGTGACCGGAACAATCAGCCGGACGTGCACCGGATTCGATTGACAGACTCAATGTCGAATCGCCGGACAGACGCCCCGGCCCCGCGCCGGGGTTTCTGTTTCTGGGCCTGCAAGTTCATGACCTCGACACCTGGCAAGCAGGTTGCATCGGCCCGTGACGACGCAAGCATGTCATGCATTTGATTGACCGAACACGCTTTACGGCGTAGACGTGTGTGCAACGGCGGCAATTGCCGTCAGGGGGAAACCAAAATGAAATGCAGACTGATGGCAATTTTCGCGGTTTCGACGGCACTCGTGACTACCGCATTCATCGCCCGTGCGGATGGCTCAGGCGATGACGGTAGCGAGGCCTCGCGCATCTGGATCGGATTCGCGATCGCGCCGGTAGCGCTGAACCTGCGAGGCAAGAACCGTGCGTTGGTCGGCCTTGGCAGCTATATCGTCAATGGGCAGGGTGCCTGCAACGACTGCCACACGCACCCTTCGTTCATGTCGGGTGGCGATCCTTACAGGGGCGAGCCCGAGGTCATCAACTCCGAGCAGTACCTCACGGGCGGCCGACAGTTCGGACCATCAATCGTGTCGGCGAATCTGACACCGGATCAGTTTGGCCGTCCGGCAGGTCTTACGTTCCAGCAATTCAAGCACACGATGCGCACGGGACTTGATCCGGATGGCCCGCGACCGCCGCTTCCGCCACTGCTGCAGGTCATGCCGTGGCCGGTCTACGCGAAGATGTCTCATCGTGACCTGCTTGCGATCTACGAGTATCTCCGCGCCATCCCGCCGCGGGCAGACAATCCTTCACCGGGACCGTAGAGAATCCGTCGCTGCGTGCCTAACGACCCCGGCCCCGCGCCGGGGTTTCTGCTTCTGGTCATCTTGCAGCCCCGCGATGCTGCCGAGGTCGATAACACCGTAAGCGCCGCCACCGCTGCGCCGAAGTCCTGATGTTTCAATGATGTTAGGATCGAAATCTACACCGCGGTTTTCACTACGTTTCTAAACTGGGGAACTCGATGCGTACCCATCCGATAGCCCTTGTCTCTCTTGGTCTCAGCGCTGTCTTGGGCTTCGGCTGTGCAAAGGAGGGCCCATCGCCGGTCGATGCAACGACAGCGTCGTCGGCCGCCACCGCCGAGGCAACGACCTCAGCACCCGATTCAAAGCAGCGCGTCAGTGCCTGCGATATGGTGACGCAGGCTGAGATGTCGGCGATTCTTGGCGGCGCGGTCACTGCTGCACCCGGCGGAAACCAAAGGCCACCTACCTCGACCGAGTGCATCTACTCGTCGGTCGATGGCCCGGCCCCGATTGCCGAGCCGCAGTCGTATGCCGAGATGCAGGTGGTCGCGGGTCCGTATGCCGAGCTGCAAGTCGACTGGGGCGGCGGTGACCCAAAGACCTTGGATACTGCTACCGGACTGGCCAAGGGGGCGGCGCCGACAGCTGTGGTCGATCCCCTGGCAGGTCTCGGCGACCGCGCGTACCAGGTGACAGCGGACCAGGTTTTCATCAGCATGAATGGCGACCTGATGATGATCCGCTTCGCGCGCGGGGCCGACGACGTCATTGCGAAGGCCCGGCGAATTTACGAGACGGCCCAAGCGAGAATGTGACCACAAGCCGCAGCGGCGATGGCCAACGATGGCCGACCTGGCCTGGGGCCTCATCCGCGACTGGCGACGAAGGCGCAACGTTGACCCGGCTATCCGTAGGGAACGGGTGCGGCTGTACGTCGGAGTCATCCCACGGGCGCGACGGGGCAGGGTGGTTCATTGAGCGACCCGCTGGTCACCTGCGAACCACCAAGCAATTGCCTCGACCCTGACCGAGCATTCCTCGCACGGCCGTTGATCGTGTACCGTACCGAACCTCAGGAGCACACCCCGATTTGAGAGACCACGGCCGCCCTGCTAGATTGCCTGCTTACCACTCCCAACAATCCGAGAGAACCATGAAGAACAAGGTGTTTGCTTCCCTGGCCGCTGTCGCGCTCGCGTTTGCCGCCCCCGCCATGGCGGACAAGTCGGCAGGCAACATGGTCGACGACGGCGCCATCGCCACCTCCGTGAAGGCCAGCCTGCTGACCGAGAAAGGCGTGCCGTCGAGCGATGTCAACGTCGAGGTCTACAAGGGTGTCGTGCTGCTGAGCGGCTTCGTCAAGACGCAGGCCGAGAAGGACGCTGCGGGCAAGGTCGCCAAGAACGTCAAGGACGTGGGATCCGTGCGCAATCAGCTCGTCGTGCACCCGGCAACGTCGATGGGCACCAAGCTTGACGACACGATGCTGGTGAGCAAGGTCAAGGCCGCGCTCGTGGACGCCAACGACGTGAAGTCCGGTCAGATCAACGTCGAAGCGCGTGGCGGCATCGTGCAGCTCGGCGGTTTCGTGACCGGCGAGAAGATGAAGGAACGCGCCCTCGCTGTCGCCAAGGGCGTGTCCGGCGTGAAGCAAGTTGTCGACGCGCTGTTCGTCAAGCCGGAATAACTTGGCATAAGGCGGCACGTAAGCGATGCGTGAAGAGGCCCCGATCGTCGGGGCCTCTTCATGGACAGGCAAGTACGAATCGATGAAACGACTGCTGCAACTGCTGTTGATCGCGCTGTACCTGCCGATGCTGTCCCTGGCCATGCCTCCCGCCGCATACGCCGACCAATCGGCCGGGACCGCGTCGCTCGAAACGCTGGCAGCCACGATCGCTGCGAAGACGGATGCGCGAGTCGACGAACTGCTGCCGCGCATCGACGGCGTCGGGGGCAGGCTCCTCGCGCTGCGCTCCTACCTTCGCAGTGGAGATCACTTGTCCGAGCGCTGGAGCTGGACGCAGGAACAGATCGCGGGTTACGAAGGCTCGGTCGAACAACAGGAGCTGAACGCTGAAGTTCAGCGTGTACGCGAGGCCTTCGAGCAGTTGAATCCGGGATACGAGCTGTTCGTGAACCCGCAGGTGCGCAGCCTCGACATCCAGCTCGCGAGCTGGAATCGCAACGAGTCCGTCGCTGCTGCCTCGGCCCGGCTGGTGCAGGACGCAATCGCGCATCTCGGCACGGCGTCCGGCGATGCAGTGCGTGCGGATATGCTCGAGGCTTTCCTCAGGTCGTACGCGCCGGAGCCCGTCCCGACCGTGGCCGCGCCGGGGCTGTCGCCGCACGGACAGATGCGCGCGATCGATTTCCAGGTGCATAGGGGCGCGGAGATCGTCGCCGGGCCCGACACGCAGACGATCGGGTCGACCTGGGAGCAGGGCGGCTGGGCCGCCCGGCTCGATACTGCGGTGCGAGAGGCGAGCCAGAAGTTCATCGGACCGCTCGTTTCGCCGCGGGAACCCTGGCATTACACCTACACCCCGGTCGCCGTCGCCGACCAGTAGCTCCACCACCGAGCCTGCGGGCAGCAGGCGTCCTCCGTTTGACCCGCGGCCGAGTTCAGCTACCATGCGCGCCTACAGTTTCATGCGTAACTAACTTGCGGGAGGGCTGCGATGGCCGACCTCTTCGAAAACCCGATGGGTACCGACGGCTTCGAGTTCGTCGAATACACCGCGCCCGACCCCGAACTGCTGCGTTCGCTGTTCGAGCGCATGGGGTTTCCCGTCGCGGCGCGTCACCGCAGCAAGAACGTCACGCTGCACAAGCAGGGCGACGTCAACTTCATCATCAATGCCGAGCCGGGCAGTTTCGGCCAGCGATTCGCGCAGCAGCACGGGCCTTCCGCCTGCGCCATGGCGTTTCGCGTGAAGGATGCCGCGAAGGCGTTCAAGCGCGCGGTCGATCTTGGCGCGAAGCCGGTGCAGAACGCCGTGGGCCCGATGGAACTCAACATCCCGGCCATCGAAGGCATCGGCGGCAGCCAGGTGTACCTCGTGGACCGCTACGGCGAGAGCACGATCTACGACGTCGACTTCGTCCCGGTGCCGGACAGCGGTACGTTGCGCACCACCGGCCTGACGGTGATCGATCACCTGACCCACAACGTGCATCGCGGCAACATGGCCAGATGGGCGGGCTTCTACGAGCAGCTGTTCAACTTCCGTGAGATCCGCTACTTCGACATCGAAGGCAAGAAGACGGGCCTGTTCAGCAAGGCGATGACCAGCCCCTGCGGCAAGATCCGCATCCCGATCAACGAGTCGCAGGACGACAAGTCGCAGATCGAGGAATACCTGCGCGAATACCAGGGCGAAGGCATCCAGCACATTGCTCTGCACACGTCGGACATCTATGCGACGGTTGACGCACTGCGCGCCAATGGCATCCAGTTCCAGGACACGCCAGCAACCTACTACGAAGGCGTGCCGGCCCGCGTGGAAGGGCACCGCGAGGCGGTCGAGGAACTGTCGAAGCGCGGTATCCTGATCGATGGCAGCGCCAAGGACGGCATCCTGCTGCAGATCTTCACCACCAACGTCATCGGCCCGATCTTCTTCGAGGTCATCCAGCGCAAGGGCAATGAAGGCTTCGGCGAAGGCAACTTCCGCGCGCTGTTCGAGTCGATCGAGCTCGACCAGGAACGGCGCGGCGTCATTTGAAGGGAAGGACAGGAAGGACAGGAAGGACAGGAAGGACAGGAAGGACAGGAAGGAGTTAGCCGGAAGGCTGCGTCGCGGCCGCTCCGGAGTTCCGACTAACCCCTAACCCCAAACCCCTAACCCCTTACTTCACCGAGGAGACGAAGTGAAACGTTACATTCCAGTGTCACGCGTCGAAGGCGTTGCCTCGCGGCAGGCGCACTGCGACCTGCCCGAAGGCACCTACGAACGCGAGATGAGCAAGGAAGGGTTCTTCGGCCCGGCCGTGTTCTTCCACCATCGGCACCCGCCGACTGGCTGGACCGAGTTCGAGGGCCCACTGCGCCCGCGCGCGCTCGACCTGACGCAGCTGCCGGTCGCGGCGACCAGTCCCTGGTCGGCCGCTGAGGTGCTCGCGAATGGATCCTGCCGCGTGCGCTTCTGGCGCCTGCCGCTGAGCATGGACAAACTCGCGCGCAATGCGGACGGCGACGAACTGCTGTTCGTGCACAGCGGGGAGGCCGACCTTTTCTGCGATTTCGGGCGCCTGACCGTGCGTGCTGGCGATTACGTCTTACTGCCGCGCGGAACGATGTGGCGCCTCGAAGTTTCCGCACCGATCGACCTGCTGCTGATCGAGTCCACCAACGCGAGCTACATGCTCCCCGACAAGGGCCTGGTCGGTCCGCACGCGATCTTCGACCCGGCGATCCTCGATACGCCGCGCATCGACGCAGCGTTCAAGGCGCAGCAGTCGGCCACGCAGGGTTGGCAGGTCGAGGTGAAGCGCCGCGGCGCGATCTCGCGCATCACCTACCCGTTCAATCCGCTCGATGCCATCGGCTGGCACGGCGAACTCGCGCCGGTGCGGCTCAACGTTCGCGACATCCGTCCGCTGATGAGTCACCGCTACCACCTGCCGCCTTCGGCACACACGACGTTCCTGTCGTCGCGTTTCGTGGTCTGCACGTTCGTGCCGCGGCCGTTCGAGACGGACCCGAAGGCACTGAAGGTGCCCTTCTTCCACAACAATGACGACTACGACGAAGTCATTTTCTATCACGCGGGCGACTTCTTCAGCCGCGACAACATCCACCCCGGCATGCTGACGTACCATCCGGCGGGATTCACGCACGGACCGCACCCGCAGGCGCTCACGCGGATGTTCGAGCAGACCAAGCCCGCGACCGATGAGTACGCGGTGATGATCGATACACGCGATCCGATCGACGTCAGCGCAGCCGGGCTCGCGGTGGAGTGGGCCGGTTACGTCGACAGCTGGAAAGGCAAATGAAACTCGCCACGCTGCGCAACGGCACGCGTGACGGCCAGCTGGTCGTTGTCAGCCGTGATCTCAAGCGGGCGATGCCTGTGCCTTCGATCGCGCCGACGTTGCAGGCCGCGCTGGACGACTGGTCGCGCGTTTCGCCGCTGCTGCTCGAAGTGTCCGAGCACCTCGCCGACGGCGACGCGAGTGGCGCGTTGCCATTCGAGCAGAAAGCGGCGCTGGCGCCGCTGCCGCGTTCGTACCATTGGGTCGACGGCTCGGCCTACGTCAACCACGTCGAGCTCGTGCGCAAGGCGCGCAATGCCGCCATGCCGCCGAGCTTCTGGACCGATCCGCTCGTGTACCAGGGCGGTTCGGACGATTTTCTCCCGCCAACCGCCGACGTGCCGGTGCCGAGCGAGGATTACGGCATCGATCTCGAGGGCGAACTCGCCGTGATCACCGACGACGTGCCGATGCTGACCACCGCCGACGCAGCTGCGGGCCACATCAAGCTGATCATGCTCGTCAACGACTGGTCGCTGCGGAACCTGATTCCGGCCGAGCTCGCGAAGGGGTTCGGTTTCTACCAATCGAAGCCCGCCACGTCGTTTGCTCCGTGCGCGATCACGCCCGATGAACTCGGCGCGGCCTGGCAGGGCTGCAAGGTGCACCTGCCGCTGGTGTCGCGCATCAACGGCAAGCCGTTCGGCCAGCCGAACGCGGGTGTCGACATGACGTTCGACTTCGCGCAACTGATCGCGCACGTGACCAGGACGCGACGGCTCGGCGCCGGGGCGGTCATCGGTTCGGGGACGGTTTCGAATTACGACCGTTCCAGCGGGTCGTCCTGCCTGGCGGAAACCCGTGCGCTCGAGCAGATCGCCGACGGTGAATCGACCACGCCGTTCCTGCGCTTCGGCGACCGCGTGCGGATCGAAATGTTCAGCCACGACGGCGCGAGCCTGTTCGGCGCGATCGATCAGCAGGTGATCGCGGCCTTGGCCCGTTCCACCGGCCGCTGACTCGAGGCGCCAGACTCGGGCATCATGCGGTGGTCCGTCCGTACAGGTGTTGCCATGTTCGAAACGCTGGAACCGCTCGCGCCCGACTCGATCCTCGGCGTGAGCATCGCTTTCCGCCGCGATTCTTCGCCATTGAAGGTGGACCTGGGCGTCGGCGTTTACCGCGACGATTCCGGCAATACGCCGGTGCCGGCCGCAGTGCGCGAGGCCGAGCGTGCGCTGATCGGCGCGCAGACCACGAAGAGTTACGTGGGTCCGGCGGGCAACCTCGATTTCAACGAACGGATCATTGCCCTCGCGCTCGGGCCACTCGCGGCCGGGCTCGCGGACCGGACTTCGACGATCCAGACCGTCGGCGGCTGCGGCGCGCTCCGGCTCGGCGCTGAACTCGCCAAGGTCGCGCGGCCGGACACCGTCGTGCACGTGAGCGATCCGACGTGGGCCAACCACGAACCGCTCATCGGCAGCTCGGGCATGCGGCTCGAGCGCTACCCGTATTTCGACGCCGCGCGTCGCGCAGTGGCGTTCGACGCCATGCTTGCGCACATCGACAAGCTGCCGGCGGCATCGCTGGTGCTGCTGCATGCTTGCTGCCACAACCCGACGGGCGCCGACCTGTCGCC
>JAPLSF010000266.1 GCA_026398785.1 Pseudomonadota bacterium
TCTCGTCAGCTTCACCAGTTTCATCTGCACTTCGGGGTTGCCCTTCCGGTACTGGATCGCCTGCACCGGCACATAGCCCAGTGACGCCGCATGCCACGTCTTCGTGACGCGGTTCGAGCCGGTGCGCTGGCTCGCCCAGACTTCGGCTTCGACCTGCCCGTAAGGCGTCATGACCTGCTGGGTGCCCTCCGGCCAGTAGCGGTATTCGCGCAGCTTGCCGCCGGTGATGATCTTGAAGCTCTGCGGCTTGCGGCCGGCCAGCAGTTCGAGAATCATCGCGGCCTGCACGGACGAGGTATCGTGCGTGCCGGGCGTGATCGCCAGCGATACCGGCTTGCCTTCGACGCTGCCGGTCACCGTCAGCTCATCCCAGTCGTAGGCCAGCCTGACGTCCTTGGCGGCGTTGGCCGAGCCATCGTCGAAGTTGAATGACAGCGGGCGAATCCCGGTCGCGTTCACCTGGATCACGCTCAGTTCATGCGCCTGTGAACTGATCGCGACCCGGGCGAGCAGGGTCGGGAACACGCGCGTTTCGTACTGCCATTGACCGGCCACGGGGCCGCGCTTGAAGTTCGATTCGATCTCACCGCCATTCAGGCCGCGATAGCTGACCTGGTAGCGGGCGGTGTAAGGCTGGAGGCCTGCGGGGGCAGCGGCCGGATCGCCCAGGGCGACGCCTGGCGCGGCGAACAGCCACGCTCCCGCGACCGCAGCAACCCGGGCGCACCAAATCGATACCTGCCCCATCACGCACCTTCCTTCGTGTCGTTGCCTTGCACCACCGGTGCGTCCAGCCGTCTGCCATCGAGCCAGGCCGCCCCGTCACGGCAGGCGAGGCGACCCGCCGCAAACCAGCCGACGCAGCGCGGGTAGATCACGTGCTCTTCACGCAGGACGCGCGCGGCGAGCGACTCTGCGTCGTCGCCCGGCAAGACCGGGACCCTGGCCTGTAAGACCACCGGGCCGCCGTCGAGTTCGGGCGTGACGAAATGCACGCTGGCCCCGTGCTCACGCTCGCCTGCCGCGAGCGCGCGGCGGTGCGTGTGCAGCCCTGGGTACTTCGGCAGCAGGGAAGGGTGGATGTTGAGCATGCGGCCCGCGAAACGCAGCACGAACTCGTCGCTCAGGATGCGCATGAAGCCGGCAAGCACCACCAGTTGCGGCGTATGCGACTCCACGATGTCGCCGAGGGCGCGGCCGTAAGTCTCGCGATCGGCGAAGTCGCGCGGTGACAGCACGGACACTGCGAGGCCCCTTGCACGGGCCCATTCGAGCGCGCCGGCGTCCGCACGGTCGCTGACGACGGCCTCGATGCGCACGGGCAGTTCGCCCGCATCGGCGCGTGCAGCGATGGCCTTGAGATTGCTGCCGCGCCCCGACACCAGCACGACGACGCGCAGCGGCGGGAGTGGGGCTGTCATTCGACGATGACGACCTCGCGGCTGCCGGAACGGACCTCGCCGATCACGGCTGCCGTTTCGCCGCAGGCGCGCAGGATGCCGAGCGCACGCTCGGCTTCGCCCGCGGGCACGCAGATAGTCATGCCCAGTCCGCAATTGAAGGTGCGATACATCTCGTCGCGCGCGACATTACCGATGCGCTGCAGCCAGTCGAATATGACGGGTCGCGGCCACAGCCTGGCATCGATCACGGCCTCGAGCCCGGGCGGCATTACGCGCGGAATGTTGCCGGTCGGACCGCCGCCGGTGATGTGCGCGATGCTGTGCACCGGCACGGACTGCTGCAGCAGCTGCAGCACCGACTTCACGTAGATGCGCGTGGGTTCGAGCAACAGGTCGTACAGTGGCTCGCCGTCGAGTTGCGTCGTCGGGCCGGCGCCGCTCAGCGCGAGCAGCCGGCGGATCAACGAATAGCCATTCGAGTGCGCGCCCGAGGAGGCGAGGCCGATGATCGCGTCGCCAGCACGCGTCCGGGTGCCGTCGATGATCTGGTCCTTTTCGACGAGACCGACGCAGAAGCCCGCGAGGTCGTAATCGTCGCCTGCGTACATGCCCGGCATTTCGGCGGTTTCACCACCCACCAAGGCGCACCCCGCCTGCAGGCAGCCTTCGACGATGCCCTTTATCACGCGCTCGGCCGTGTCCACGTCGAGCTTGCCGGTCGCGTAGTAGTCGAGGAAGAACAGGGGTTCGGCGCCCTGCACCACGACGTCGTTGACGCACATCGCGACCAGGTCGATTCCAATCGTGTCGTGACGGCCAGTCTCGATCGCCAGCCGGAGCTTGGTGCCCACGCCGTCCGTGCCCGAGACCATGACGGGCTTCCGGTAACGATCCATCGGCACTTCGACCAGCGCGCCGAACCCGCCGATACCGCCCAGTACCTCGCGGCGCAGCGAACGCTTCACGGCGGGCTTGATCCGGTCCACGAGTGCGTCGCCCGCTTCGATGTCGACGCCGGCGTCGCGATAGGTGGTGCTGCTGGTCGGGCTCTCGGCCATTTTTCTGATGCTCCCGGGGGTGGCGCCCCGGGGTCTGGCTCGAGGCTGTGGTATTTTACACACTGGCCGACGGCGCCGACTTCCTCCATCACATGATTGTCCACCGCACCAACGTCGTCACTGAGAACACGGCGCGCAAGTTAGCGCGCGGGCTGCTCTTCCTGTTGTTGTTGGCGTCGCCCCTTGCCTGGGGTGACGTAGCGCTTTACCAGGCCGCGGTGCCGCTGAAGAGCGCGGCCGAGGCCGACCGGGCCGCCGCCTTCGGCGAGGCTCTCAAGATCGCGGCGGTGCGTGCTTCGGGCCGAAGGGACGCCGGGGATGCCGCGGCTATTGCCGCCGCCGCGGCGGAGCCCACCCGCTACGTCCAGCAGTATTCGACCACCGCCGACCGGATGCTCAAGGTCGGTTTCGATGGCCGTGCCATGGAGCAACTGCTGCAGCAGGCCGGCTTGCCGTTGTGGCCGTCGGAGCGGCCCACGACCACCGTGCTGCTGTTCGTCCCCGCGATCGCGGGCGGCGCCCGGGCTGTGACGGCGGCCGAGCGCCCGCCGGAGCGCCTGGAAATTGAACGGGCAGCCCAGGTGCGGGGCGTGCCCTTGACCTGGCCCGCCGAGACCGTCGACGTCGGCACGGCGCGAGCCCGTGCGACCAGCTCAGGCGTTACCGGGGCCGTGCTGCTGGGAACGGCGGCGGCGGGTGGGTATGACTGGATCTTCGGGCACGCCGGCCAGTCCGCGCGGGGTCAGGGCGGCCCCGCGGCGGGCCTGGGACTCGCGGCCGATACCCTGGCAGCGCGCTACGCGCCTGGCTCAACTCGCGGGCTCAGCGCGGTACCCGTCCGTATCGGCGGGCTGGAGGGCGTGCGCTCCTATGCCGCCCTCACCACGTATCTCGACGGCCTGAGCCTCGTGCGGAGCGTGTCGCTGCGCGAACTGTCCGGCAGCACGGCGCTGTTCGACCTGGGCGTCCGCGGCGATCTCGAGTTGTTGCGACGAATCTTTGCGCTGGACGGGCGACTAACGCCGGCTCCGCGCACCGAAGCGGCAGCGACCAGGCAGGAGTCACCGGACTTCATCTGGCAGCCATGAGCCTGCGACACCTGCCTAACCTGCTGTGCGTCCTGCGCATCCTGCTGGTGTATCCCGTCGCGCACTGGATCCTGCAGGAGCGCTACGCCGACGTGATGCTGCTGTTTGCCGTGGCTGCATCGACGGACGCGCTCGACGGCTTTCTCGCCAAGCGCTTCGGCTGGACGAGCCAGCTCGGCAAGTTGCTCGATCCGCTCGCCGACAAGCTGCTGTTGCTCGCGGTGTTCATCTGCCTGAGCGTGCAAGGCGACGTGCCATGGCTCCTGACGGGACTCGTCGTGCTGCGCGACCTCGTGATCGTTTTCGGCGCGCTGACGTACAAAGTGTTGTTCGGCCCGGTCAACGGCAACCCGACCATCGCGAGCAAGATCAACACGCTGGCGCAGATCGTCTTCTGCCTCGCGGTCGTCGCCGCGGCGGCGTACCAGTGGCCGCCGCAATGGGCCGTGATCACGCTCGGCGCGTTTGTCCTGTTCTCGACCTGCGTGAGCGGCATCGATTACACCCTGATCTACGTGCGCCGTGCGAAGGCTGTCGTGCGTGAGCGCTCGGCACAACGGCACTGAGCGGGTGCCGCCCACGATGATGGAGCAGTTGCCACTGCGCATGCGGTTGCGCGAAAGTGCCCGCTTCGCGAGCTTCGTCGTGGGCGAGAATGCGCAGGCGTACGCCGCATTGCAGGGCTCGCGTCCGGCGGCACCGCTCGTCGTCTGGTTGTGGGGCCGTGCAGGCACTGGCAAATCGCATCTGCTGCAGGCTGCATGCGCAGCTGCCGGCGAGCGTGACGAAGCTGCGGCTTACGTCGATCTGGCGCTGGCGCCATCCAGCGCAATGCTCGAGGGATGCGACACGCTGGGGCTCGTCTGTCTCGACGGGCTGGAGGTGGTCGCCGCGGATCCGGACTGGAACGCGGCCATCTTTCGCCTGCACACGCTCTTGCAGGACGGCACGGGCCGGCTCGTCGTCGCGAGCAATGCTCCGCCCGCGAGCTTGCCCTTCACGCTGCCGGACCTGCGTTCACGCCTGCTGGCCGCCGACGTGCATCAACTCACCGAACTCGACGAAGCCGGGCAATGCGAGGCATTGCGCCTGCGCGCAGCCGGCCGCGGGCTCGAGTTGTCGGAGGATGCTGCGCTGTACCTCGTGCACCGCTTGCCGCGCGACATGCATTCGCTGTTCGCGGTGCTCGATCAGCTCGACGCGGCGTCGCTCGCGGCGCAGCGCAGGTTGACCGTGCCGTTCCTGCGGAACGCGCTCGAGAAGGGATTAGGGGTTAGGGGATAGTCGGCGGCGCGTTCGCGCCAGCGTATTTTCCTGGCTCTACCGGCGAAAAGACGTTTACAGCCTCAGCGATCTTTGTTCTATTAAGTGAAAACCAGGTGCTGCCATGGGTGGTGGCACACCCTCCGTCGAGAGGCGCTGCAGCGGATTCCCGTCCGTCACGCTCGACGCAGGTCTCCTTGGCAAGGGCGCCTCTTCGGAGGTGCTCTATGCATGACTCACAGAACGGTCGGCATGTTGGTCGCGTCGTGGGACTGTGGCGCTATCCGGTCAAATCGATGGGAGCCGAGGCACTGTCAGTAGTTGATGTCTCCTGGCATGGCTTTGCCGGGGATCGTCGCTGGGCTTTCATACGGAGCGATGTGCCGCAGAGCGGATTCCCGTGGTTAACGCTGCGTGAGCGCGAGAACATGGGTCACTATCGTCCATCGTTCGTCGAGCCGGAACGGCCCGACAAGTCGGCGACAATCGTGCGGACGCCGTCCGGAACCGTCTTTGATGTCACGGATCCGGCGCTCGCGGCGACCCTCGACCCGGGCGGATCGCGGGCGACCAAAAATGACCGCGGGATCTTCGACACCTTCCCGCTGTCCCTCATAACGACCCAATCCATAGCCAGACTGGGCGAAATGATCGGACACTCGCTTGACGTGCGGCGTTTCCGACCGAATTTCCTGGTGCAGGCAAGCGACGAGATACCCTTTGCCGAAGACTCCTGGGTCGGCAGCGTACTGCGCATTGGTGGTCTTAAGATGCGCGTCGACAAACGCGACGGGCGCTGCGCTGTCATCACCATCGATCCTGTGACGACAGAGCGAAACCCCGCGATCCTGCGCGCGGTCGCTCAAGATCGTCAGGGGTGCCTCGGCATCTATGGCTCAACTGTGGAACCGGGTCGCGTAGCACTGAATGACCGCGTGTCTGTTGAATGCTCGGCGTAAGCGCTTCAATCTTGGTGCCAGTGCCCCGAACGACGATACTAACGACGCCGAACTTTCCAAACAGCAGTTCGTCCATGTGTGCGACACGGTGCACCACAGGATGTGCCGGGTGCGAATTCTCGAGCTTTGACGAGAATTCGCAGAGGCGCGGTCGATCAGGCGCTCGTTCCGGCGCTCGTTCCGGGTCTTTTCCAGGCGAGCGTGTCTGCCTTTCCGCTCGCCTGGAAAAGACCCGGAACGAACGCCCTCACCGTCCGCCCGTCCTGGTAAGGCGCAGGTACGCCACCAGCGTCACTACCAGGCCCAGACTGAGTCCGAGCATGGCCGCGGCCAGCAGCCGGATCGCGGGGTTCGCCACCGCTTCCGTCAGCGCGTAGACGAAGTGCGGCGTTACGCAAAGCGTGGCCCACGCGAAAGTTCGCCGGTTGCTGCGCAGCAGGCCCGGCAGCGTGGCCACGAGCGGCGCGACGAGCAGCAGCACCAGCAACCAGAACGACACCGGGCTGCGCCCACCGAAGAATGCCGCGAGCAGCGAGGTGCCGGCCAGCGCGAAGACGAGTGTCAGAGCGACGAGCCGCGCATGACCCGCGCCTTTCGCGAAGTCGTGACTTTCATCAACCATGACGCGCGGCTCGCGCGGCGACCGCGATTTCTGCCAGCCGCTTGCCCAGCAATTGCGCCAGCTCGCGCTCGTCGTCACTCAGCTTCGGCGGGGACGCGCCATGTGCCGCGAGGTGCGTCGCGCCGTAGGGCGTGCCGCCCGTGCGGGTACGGTTCAGTGCCGGCGCAGTGAAGGGCAGGCCGACGACGTACATGCCGTGGTGCAGCAACGGAACCATCATCGTCAGCAAGGTGGATTCCTGTCCGCCGTGCATGGACGACGTCGAACTGAAGACCGCCGCGGGTTTGCGGTCGAGCGCGCCGTTCAACCAGAGTGAGCTGGTGCCGTCCAGAAAGTGTTTGAGCGGCGCCGCCATGTTACCGAAGCGGGTCGGGCTGCCGAGCGCCAGGCCGTCACACTGGGTCAGGTCGTCGTGCGTCGCATATGGCGGCCCCGATTCCGGCACGGCCGCGTCGGTGGCCTCGGTAGTCGGCGAAACGGACGGTACCGTGCGCAACCGGGCGGTGACGCCCGCGACCGACTCGATGCCGCGCACGACGTGACGGGCGACTTCGGCCGTCGCGCCGTGCCTGGAATAGTAAAGAACGAGCACTTCGGTCATGGTTGCAGCGGTCCCCGGGTCTGGACGAGTCATTTCGTCCTGCATGCGGCGCGCGGATTCTAGGTCCACCAGCCTTGACGGTACAGGGACCGCTTGTTACGGTCGACGGCGTCCTGCCTTTTTTTACAGGGCTTGCTGCACTTGCCGCGCATCCTCTTGCCGCTCCTGCTGGCTTTTTCACTGCTTTCCGCGGCGGTCGTGAGCGGTTGTGCCGGCGCGCCGGTGCAGGAGATGAGCAATGCCCGGCAGGCCGTTCGCGCAGCCGAGCGCGCCGGCGCGACGGCCGCGGCGCCAGAGGTCATGGGCGAGGCCAAGCAGTTGCTGAAGAGCGCGGAGAGCAACCTGCGGCGCGGCGACTACCGTGCCGCGCGTGACGAGGCGGAGCTTGCGCGCACCAAGGCCGTCGAAGCCCGCAGCCTGGCGGAAACCGCAAAGGCGTCGCACCAGCCTTGATCGCGCGTCGTTGCTTCGTTGCCGGACGCGTCCAGGGCGTGTTTTACCGGGCCAGTACCCGTGCCCGTGCCGAAACGCTGGGTGTCACAGGGCATGCAGGCAACCTGCCGGATGGACGTGTCGAGATTCTTGCCTGTGGCGAACGGGACGCGGTCGACGCGCTCTGCACGTGGCTCTGGCAGGGCTCGCCCGCATCGCATGTGAGTGCGGTGGAGATCGAGGAACTCACTCTGGAATCGGTCCAGCCGTGGCCGCAGGTGTTTCGCACGTCCTGACGGGCCCGGCGCCAATTCAGTTTGCGACCGTCCAGCGCGACGCCAGCCGGTCGATGACCATGTCCGAGTATTGCGGCCGGCCCAGGCTGCCGTTGTAGCGCTGCAGCGCCCGCTGGTAATTGCCGCGCTCCTTGCGCAGGTAGTAGCCGAGGATGGTCGTGCCCATGCGCACGTTATCCGGAATGCGCACGAGCTGGTCGTTGGTCATGCCGAGTTCGCGTGGGTGCGATGGCCGCTGCGATGACACCGCGCAATTCAGGGTCCATCTGGCGATCGGCGCGGACGACGGCCCAGGGCAGGGCGCACGCGGCAAACAACAGCAGGGCAACGGTCGGCGTGCGGCGCATGTGCAGGGTCAGGTGCGCGGGTTGCCCCGCTGGTCGCGCAGGAAGGCCGCCACCTCGGCCAACGGCACGTCGGCCGCGAGGCCATCACGGCGGCGCTTGTATTCGAGCATGCCGCGCTCGAGGCCCTTGTCGCCGATGACGATGCGTTGCGGAATGCCGATGAGTTCGTCGTCGGCAAACTTCACCCCGGGGCGCGCATCGCGATCGTCGAGCACTACGTCGAAGCCGGCCGCGGTCAGTTCCGCGTACAGCGCCTCGGTCGCTGCCTGGACGCGGGCGGACTTCTGCAGGTTGATCGGGATGATGGACACGTCGAAGGGTGCGATCGGTTCCGGCCAGATGATGCCGCGCTCATCGTGATTCTGTTCGATGGCCGCCGCCACGACGCGCGTCACACCGATGCCATAGCAGCCCATGGCCATGGTGACGGACTTGCCCTGCTCGTCGAGCACGGTGGCGTTCATGGCTTCGCTGTATGGCGCCGCAGACGAAGTCGGACATGTGGGCCGCCGAGCGGTCCACGTAGACCTTGCACTTGAGCCCCACGGGTCCGATGAAGCCGGGCTCGCAGCCAGCCGTCGCGAGGACCGCTTCGATGCTCGCCATGCGCAGCGGCGACACCACGCCCGGCAGCTTCTGCGCCTTCACGGCATTCAGTTCGTGATCGCCGCGGACGATCATCGCGACGGCGCCGCCCTGGTCGCCTTCGACCAGTAGCGTCTTCATGCACTTATCGGCCGTGACGCCGAGGAACTTCGTCAGGTCGTCGATCGTGCGGACTTGCGGCGTCTCGACCTTCTGCAGGGTCGCCGTCGCCGCGCCGCGCGGCGTCGCTGGTGCCAGCGCTTCGGCCATCTCGAGGTTCGCGGCGTAATCGTCGCCGTCGGAGAACGCGATGGCGTCCTCGCCCGAGTCGGCAAGCACGTGGAATTCCTGCGACGCGCTGCCGCCGATGCTGCCAGTGTCCGCGCGGACCGCACGGAACTTGAGCTGCAGGCGCTCGAAGATGGCCGTGTACGCGCGGTACATGGCCTGGTATCCCTGCTCGAGCGAGGCGTCGTCGAGGTGAAACGAATACGCGTCCTTCATCGTGAATTCGCGCGCACGCATCACGCCGAAGCGCGGGCGGATCTCGTCGCGGAACTTGGTCTGGATCTGGTAAAAATTGACTGGCAGCTGACGGTAGCTCTTGAGCTCCCGGCGTGCGATGTCCGTGATCACTTCTTCGTGCGTCGGGCCGTAGCAGAACGAGCGGTCGTGCCGGTCCTTGATGCGCAGGAGCTCCGGGCCGAACTTGTCCCAGCGGCCGGATTCGATCCACAACTCGGCGGGCTGCATGGTTGGCATCAGCACTTCGAACGCACCAGCGCGGTTCATCTCCTCACGGACGATGTTCTCGACCTTGCGCAGCACCCGCAGGCCGATCGGCAGCCAGGTGTACATGCCGCCCGCGAGGCGGCGGATCAGGCTGGCGCGCAGCATGAGCTGGTGGCTCACCACCTCGGCATCGGCAGGAACGTCGCGCAGGGTCGTGACAGGATAGGTCGAGAGTCGCATTTCGCGTCCGGGCAGCAGAAAAAACGCGTCCATGGTACCAGAGCGGGCCGCATTCCCCGGTGGCACCGGGCCGCCTTGCAAGGCCGCGTTGTGCGCAGACGCCGCGCTACCTATCATGGAGACCGCATCGACACCCTCCAGGTGGCGCCTCCATGACGACTGAATCCTCCGCGACGGATGCCGTTAGTCCGCGTCCGCGCAATCGCGGCGTGTACCTGCTGCCCAACCTGTTCACGACTGCCGTCCTGTTCTCGGGCTTTTACGCGATCGTGGCTGCGACGGACGGCAATTTCGACCGTGCCGGCATTGCGATCTTCATCGCCATGGTCTGCGACGGCCTCGACGGCCGCATCGCGCGCTGGACCAATACGCAGAGCGACTTCGGCGCGCAGTTCGACAGCCTCTCGGACATGGTGGCCTTCGGCCTGGCGCCAGCCGTCGTGGCGTACCAGTGGGGCGTGGCCCGCATCGCCGAGTACGGCTTTCTCTGGGGACGACTCGGCTGGCTGGCAACCTTCTTCTATACCGCCTGCGTCGCGATCCGGCTTGCTCGTTTCAATACCAAGGTCGACACGGCCGACAAGCGTTTTTTCGAAGGCCTGCCGAGTCCGTCAGGTGCGGCCGTGCTCGCGGGATTCGTCTGGATGCTCGAATCCCTGCAGCGTGAGGGACTGCGCGACCTGGTCCTGGCCTTTGCGGTGGCACTGATCGCGGGCAGCCTGATGGTCAGCCGTTTCCGCTACCTGAGCGGCAAGGACCTCGACCCACGGATGCGCATCCCGGTCGCTTTCATCGTGCTGGTGCCGCTGGGTTTTGTCCTCGTTGGCTCGAGCCCGCCGGAAATGCTGTTCGCCCTGTTCGCCGTCTACGCCAGTTCCGGCCCGCTGTGGTGGGCCTGGCGCAGGCTGCGCCGCGGACGCCGCACGCGCCCGGAGACGGGAGGCTGAGCGGATGGTGGATGCCCGCCAGGTCGCGTACCTGCAGGCGCTCGGCGTGGACGTCTACGTGCCGCGCAACGCGCCGCCTTTGCATGCAGTGGTTGTCGTCGATGCGCCACCGGCGGCACTTGCCCCGGCGATCAAAGCTGCGGCGTTACCCGCCGTGGCGGCCAACCTCGATTGGGACGAATTGCGGGCCGCCGTCGCCGCCTGCCAGCGGTGTGACTTGCATGCCACGCGCACGCAAACGGTGTTCGGCGTCGGCAACCCGCAGGCGCGCTGGATGTTCATCGGCGAAGCGCCGGGTGCCGAGGAAGACAAGCAGGGCGAGCCGTTCGTCGGCCGCGCTGGGCAGTTGCTGACGTCGATGATTCGCGCGCTCGGCCTGCGCCGGGAGGACGTGTTCATCGCGAACGTGCTCAAGTGCCGTCCGCCCGACAATCGTGACCCGAAGCCGAGTGAGGCGGTCAGCTGCCGCGGCTTCCTCGAACGGCAGGTGGCCCTGGTCAATCCGACGCTGATCATCGCGGTGGGGCGCATCGCGGCCCAGAACCTGCTCGCCACGGAGACACCCATCGCCAAGTTGCGCGGCAAGGTGCACTCGTTCGGCGCGCAAGCGTGGCCCTTGGTCGTGACGTATCACCCGGCTTACCTGCTGCGAAGTCCTGGCGAAAAGCGCAAGTCCTGGCAGGACCTGCTGCATGCCAGGCAACTGTTCGGCCGGCTCGAGCAGGAGTCAGCCAGCAGAGGCCGGGCGTGAGTTCGGCCGAGATCACCCCGGAGCCCGCTGCCGGGAATCTGGTGCGGTTTCGCGCGATGACGCCCTTCGACGTGCCGGGCGTCGGTGCGGTCGAGCGGTCCTCGTACCCGTTCCCCTGGAGCGAAAGCATCTTCCGCGACTGCCTGCGCGTCGGTTATCTGTGCCGTGTGGCCGAAAGCGCCGGTGAAGTCGTCGCCTACGGCATCGTGGCAATGGGCGCGGGCGAGGCGCACGTGCTCAATGTCTGCGTGGCCCCGGCCGTCCGTGGCCGCGGCATCGGCCGCCGCATGCTGCTGCTGCTGATCGAGCGCTCGGTGCAGGCAGGCATGCAGGACGTGTTCCTCGAGGTGCGACCGTCGAATCTGCTCGCGATCGCGCTGTACCAGTCGCTGGGGTTCGTCGAGGTCGGGCGCCGGCGCGGCTATTACCAGGCCGAGGTCGGTCGCGAGGATGCGTTGGTTCTCAAGCTGTCATTGCCGGTAAAATCCGGCGGATGAATCAACCGCTCGACGAAGTGGCGCGTCGCCGCACCTTCGCCATCATTTCGCACCCCGACGCCGGCAAGACCACCCTCACCGAAAAGCTGCTGCTGTTCGGGGGTGCGATCCAACTCGCCGGTACCGTCAAGGGCCGCAAGGCCACGCGTCACGCGACGTCCGACTGGATGGCGCTCGAACAGCAGCGCGGCATCTCCGTGACCTCGAGCGTCATGCAGTTCCCGTACCAGGGCCGCATGGTCAACCTGCTCGACACGCCGGGCCACGAGGACTTCTCCGAAGACACCTACCGCACGCTCACCGCGGTCGACTCGGCGCTCATGGTCATCGACTGCGCGAAGGGCGTCGAAGAGCGCACGATCAAGCTGATGGAAGTCTGCCGGCTGCGCGACACGCCGATCATGACGTTCATCAACAAGCTCGACCGCGAGGGCCGTGAGCCGACGGACCTGCTCGACGAAATCGAGCGAGTGCTGAAGATCGCCTGCGCTCCGGTCACCTGGCCGATCGGCATGGGTCGTGCCCTCGCGGGCATCTATCACCTGCTCGAAGACCGCATTTATGCCTACCAGGCGGGCGAGAAGGGCCGCGCGGGCAGCAACGAAATCATCGAGGGGATCAACAGCCCCGCGGCGACCGAATTCCTCGGCGACCGCGCGCAGGCATACCGTGACGAGGTCGAGCTCGTGCGGGGCGCGTCGCACACGTTCGATCTCGAGGAGTATCGCGCAGGCCGGCAGACGCCGGTGTTCTTCGGCTCGGCGATCAATAACTTCGGCGTTACCGAGCTGCTGTCCGCGTTCGTGGAGATCGCGCCGGCACCCCTGTCGCGCGAAACCACGACCCGCACGGTCGATCCGCACGAGGACGCGCTCGCGGGCTTCGTCTTCAAGATCCAGGCGAACATGGATCCGGGCCATCGCGACCGCATCGCGTTCATGCGCATCTGTGCGGGTCGCTACCGCAAGGGCATGCGGCTCTTCCACGTGCGCCACGGCAAGGAAATCCGCGTCGGCGACGCCGTGACGTTCCTCGCGGCCGACCGGCAGCACACCGATGAGGCCTATGCCGGCGACATCATCGGCCTGCACAACCACGGCACGATCAACATCGGCGACACGCTCACCGAGGGCGAAAAGATCATGTTCACCGGCATCCCGAACTTCGCGCCGGAGCTGTTCCGCCGCGTAGTGCTCAGGGATCCGCTGCGCATGAAGGCCTTGCAGAAGGGCCTCGACCAGCTGTGCGAGGAGGGCGCCACCCAGCTCTTCCGGCCGCTGCGCAACAACGACCTGATCCTGGGCGCCGTCGGCCAGCTGCAGTTCGACGTCGTCGCGTTCCGCCTGCAGGACGAGTACTCGGTGCAGGCCAGCTGGGATGCCATCGGCGTCTACACGGCGCGCTGGGTGTATTGCCCGGACGCGAAAAAGCTAGCCGAGTTCCGCGACAAGGCCCACGACAACCTCGCGCTCGATCATTCCGGGGCGCTGGTCTATCTGGCGCCGACACGCGTCAACCTGCAGCTGACGCTCGAACGCTGGCCCGACATCACTTTCCGTGAAACGCGCGAGCACCTGGCGAGCGCGGCGTGAGCGGGGAGTGAGCAGCAAGGCTGTCCTGCGCCGCCGCCCCGTCCTGTCCTGGGCGCTCTACGACTGGGCCAATTCCGCGTTCGCGACGACGGTCATGGCAGGCTTCTTCCCGGTTTTTTTCAAGCAGCACTGGAACGCAGGCGTCGTCGCCACCGAGAGCACCTTTCGGCTCGGCGTCACCAGCGGCATCGCGAGCCTGATCGTCGCGCTGCTGGCGCCCGTCCTCGGCGCGATTGCTGACCGCAGCAGTTCGCGCGTGCGGCTGCTGCTGATGTGCACGATTCTCGGCGCCGCGGCCACGGCCGGGCTTGCGCTGGTCTCGCAGGGTCATTGGCTGGGCGCGGCCGCGCTCTACATCGTCGCCTCGCTCGGCTTCTGGGGCGGCATCGTCTGCAACGACTCGCTGTTGCTGCACGTGGCCGAGCCCGACGAATACGACGTCGTTTCGGGGTTCGGTTATGCCCTCGGGTACCTCGGTGGCGGGCTGCTGTTTGCCGTCAACGTGCTGATGACGTTGCAGCCCGCGCTGTTCGGGCTCGCCGACGCGGGCGAGGCCGTGCGCGTGTCGTTCGTCATGACGGGCATCTGGTGGTTCGTGTTCGCGCTGCCGTGCGTGTTCTTCGTGCACGAGAGGGCATCGGAGCGGGTGGCCGTCGGTGCCCGCGAAGCCGTGCGGCTCGGCTTCGGCGAGTTGCGCACGACGCTCGGCGAGATTCGCCGTTACAAGCCGCTGATGCTGTTCCTCGTCGCCTACGTCCTGTACATCGACGGTGTGAATACGATCATCAAGATGGCGGTCGACTACGGCATCTCGCTGGGCCTGGACCAGGGGGGCCTGATCAAGGCGCTGCTGCTCACGCAGTTCGTGGGCTTTCCCGCTGCGCTCGCCTACGGCTGGCTCGGGCGCCGGATCGGCGCGCTCAACGGCATCTTCATCGCGATCGCCGTCTACATCGCGGCTACGTGCTTCGCGTATTTCGTCGCTGACGTGCGCGACTTCTTCCTGCTCGCCGTCGTGATCGGGCTGGTGCAGGGCGGCATCCAGTCCTTGAGCCGCAGCTACTACGGCCGCCTGGTGCCCGAGGGCAAGTCGTCGGAATTCTTCGGCTTTTACAACATGATGGGCAAGGCGTCGGCGATCGTCGGCCCGATCCTCGTGGGCGTCACGGCGGCGGTGACGCACGATCAGCGCCTGTCGATCCTCTCGATCCTGTTGCTGTTCATCAGTGGCGGCTGGGTACTGACGATTGCGGCGCGCAGCGCGCGAACCGACGCAACCCTCATGCGGTAGGCCCGTCCTGACTTTCTGCCAGGCTCGGTAATCGAATGCTGTTGGCCTGGCGACGGAAGCAGGCCAAAAAGCGGACCTTCGCGTAGGCTCAATTGCGGCCAACGGAGTGGATCAACTGCGCCAGTCGCCAACGCGCTTGAGTTCGCCGGGCCACCGGCTGTAGTAGCGTTGTGCGAAGCTGTCTTTCAGGTCGTCGCTCGCGACACGGCCTTTGTTACTCGCTTTGCCATAGGAGCAGCTTCAACATGACGAATCTCGAAGGGTTTTTTTCCCGAACCTTCCGGCCCTTTTACCTGCTGACCGGTGCGGGAACAGCACTTATAGGGATCTTTGCATTCTTCCCCTCCTGGGCCACGCCAAACATCGCAAGACTTCCCTTTCTGGTTGAATATACGATCATCATCCAGCATTGGGGAATCATGGTCGGGCTC
>JAPLSF010000245.1 GCA_026398785.1 Pseudomonadota bacterium
TCCCTGCCCGTGAACCATCGCGAGCGCATGCGTGGCACGTCGAAGTACGGTGTCAACAATCGGCTCTGGGTCGGCATCGTCGACCTGTGGGGCTTGAGCTGGCTGATTCGCCGCGCGTCCCCGCGGGTCGCGATCCGCGAGGAACGCTGACCGTGCCCGGCGCCGGCGGCGTGGCGAACTCGGTGCTCGACCGCTGGCTGCGACCGGGAGCGAACACGTCCCGCGACGTCACCGTCGACCTGCTCTGGTTGATCGGGCTCGCGCTGGTGCTGATGGCCACGGGTCTGGGCCTGCGCGATCCCTGGCCAGCCGATGAGCCGCGTTTTGCGTTGATCGCGCAGGACATGCTGCGTTCCGGCGACTGGATGATTCCGCGCGTCGGCGGCGACCTCTACGCCGACAAACCCCCGGTGTTCTTCTGGCTGATGGCCGCGGCGATGGTGATGACCGGATCGCTGCGGCTCGGATTCCTGCTGCCGTCGCTGCTCGCGGGCATCGGCTCGGTCGTGCTCGTGTACGACCTGCTGCGTCGAGTGCGCGGGCGCGAGGTTGCGTTCGCCGGCGGCCTCGTGCTGCTGCTCACGTTCCAGTTTGTGTGGCAGTTCCGCCAGGCGCAGATCGATGGCGTGCTGTGCTTCTTCACCACGCTCAGCCTGTATGGGTTGCTGCGTCACCTGTTCGCCGGCGCGGGGCTGGGCTGGTTCTACCTCGGCTGGTTCTCGGCCGGCGTCGGCGTCATCACCAAGGGCGTGGGCTTCCTGCCGCTGCTGCTGTTGATACCGTTCGTCGTGCTCGCGGCGCGAGGGTGGCCGACGACGGCGCCGCATCGCGACTCGCGTTGGTGGCTCGGGCCGGTCTTTTTCCTCGGCGCGATCGCGTTGTGGTTCGTGCCGATGATGCTGGTCACGTCGGCGGGAGGGGAACTGCTCGCGTACCGCAACGAGATCCTGTTCAAGCAGACGGTCACCCGGTACGCCGAAGCGTGGCACCACAACGAGCCTTTCTGGTTTTACCTCGTCAACGTCATCCCGGTCCTGTGGCTGCCGCTGACCGCGCTGGCGCCGTGGCTCTGGCCGCGGTGGCGCGCGGCCCTGCGGCCCGGCTCGCGGGATACGTTTGTCGCCGTGCTGCTCGCGTGGGTCGTGCTCGTCGTCCTGTTCTTCTCGCTGAGTTCGGGCAAGCGCGGCGTATACGTGCTGCCGGCCGTGCCGGCCCTGGTGATGGCGGCGGCAACCTGGCTGCCGGAAGTCCTGCGTCTGCCGAGGACGCGCAAGCTTGCGTTCATGCTTGCGGCGATCCTCGCCCTCGGCGCGGTGCTGGGCGCCGCGTACTTCGCCATCGACGGCAAGGCCAGTGCGCGGCTCGTTCGTGACTACGGCATCGCTCCGCTGCTGCCGCTCGCCGTGGCGGGCGTCGGTGGTCTCATCGCGCTCGCGCTGTTCCGGGTGCGGGACGGCTGGCTCGCCTACGGCGGCACGCTCGCAGCAATTTTCGCGACTGTCGGCATCATCGTGTATCCGGGCATGGACGACGTGCGGTCGGGCAGGCGCTTCATGGCGGAGGTCGAGCAGGCATCCACTGGCATCGCGGAACTCGGTCTCGTCGGCGCGAAGGAGCAATACCTGCTCGAACTGCGCCGGCCCAGCATCAACTTCGGCCACGCTCGCTGGCAGGAAAAGGAAGCCGAGGCGGCCGACGCTGCGGCCTGGTATGCCGCGCAGCCCGGGCGTGCGCTGCTCGTGCATCAGCAGACGCTCGAGATCTGCTTCCAGGGCATGCAGGCACAGGAACTCGGCCGCGCGAATCGGCAGCACTGGTTCCTGGTGACCGGTGGCAGTGCCGATCCAGCCTGCGTCGCACGTGGTGACCTGCGTCGCGCCCGGCTCTATATACCGCCGAATGCATCAATAAATTCAGCGCCTTAGCTTGAGTTCCTAGGGCTTTATGTCAGAATCCGGCTCGCGCCAACGTCGGTCGAGTCGCTGTCATTTCATTCTGCGACCACGTTCGCGCGAGGGAGACCGGATAGCGCGATGTCGTCGCAACCCCCGCCGATCGAAACCGAGGAACAGGAAACCGCAGATTTCCTGGCCACCCAGTTCGTCTTCGGCAATGGCGAGCATCCCACCGTCGGTCTCGACGTTCTCGTCACCAAGGTTGCTGTCGACTTCGTCGGCCTGACCAGCGAGGCTGGCGACAACTGCGTCAAGCGCAATCTCGACGCACTGCGTGAAGCGACCGGCGTGGATGCCATCTGCATCGCGCTGCTCGACGGTGAGCGCAAGGTCATCGAGCGGGTGGCCGCAGCCACGGGGCTGGTCACGCCGTTCGATCCGCAGATCATGAAGGGCGATGCCGCCGAGCGGCTGCCGGTGCTGAACGGCAAGCTCGAACACCTGCGCGTCGCCGAAATCCGCGACACGCTTCACCCCCGCCGGGAGCACGCAGTCGATGCCGCGCGCCTGGCGGAATTCAACGTGCGCTCGGCCCTCGTCTGCGGCCTGTCGCTGAACGGCCGCGTCAACGGCTTCATCGCGCTGTTCTCGTCACAGCCGCGCAAGGAAGGCTGGGACGCGAACCTGCACCTGATGCTCAAGCTGGTCGGCTCGAGTTTCGCCACCGGCCTCGAACGCCTGCGCGTGCAGCGTTACCTGGCGAGGCTCGAAGAGCGCAACGCGCTGTCGCTGCCCGCCGCCAACGATGGCATGTGGGACTTCGACGTCGAGAACAACACCGTCTATTACTCGCCGCGCTGGCGCAAGATGCTGGGCTACGACGAGCACGACGCGAACGTCACGCCGGACTGGCGTCGCCTCGTGCATCCGGACGACCTCGCGCGCGTCCAGGCGATGATCCGCGACCACATTGCCGGCAGGACGCCGATGTTCGAAAGCGTGCACCGCATGCGGCACGTCAAGGGCGACTGGCGCTGGGTCGTGAGTCGCGCCCAGGCGCGCGTCGACGGCTCCGGCCGCCTGCGTCGCCTGGTGTGCGTCGAATTCGACATCACCGAACGCAAGCTCTACGAAGACGCGCTGTTCAAGGAAAAGGAAAGCGCGCAGATCACGCTGCAGTCGATCGGCGACGGCGTCATCACCACCGACGGGCACATGATCGTCGAGTACCTGAACCCCACCGCCGAGGAACTCACCGGCTGGAAGTTCGAGGAGGCGCAGGGCAAGGGCGTCGACGAGATCTTCCGCGGTTTCCACGAGGAAACCTGCGAGCCCCTCGAGAATCCGCTGTCCGTGGCGATCCGCCGCGCGCGCGCGATCAAGTCGGTGCGTCCGACGCTGCTGATCAAGCGCGACGGCAACGAGATGTACATCGAGAGCACCGCCTCGCCGATCCGCGACGG
>JAPLSF010000196.1 GCA_026398785.1 Pseudomonadota bacterium
TTGGGGAATCATGGTCGGGCTCATGGGCCTGTTCATGATGGGCGCGGCGATATTCCCCGAGTGGCGCCTCCCGATCGCTCTCTACAGCGTTCTCGAGAAGGCGTTCATGGTATGGCTCGTGCTTGCCAACGCCAGGCAACCTTTCGCCGCTGGTTTCTGGATTCCATTTGCGATTGATTTCACGGTCGTGGCATACACCATCGGCTATTTCGCGTATTGCGGATTCAACATCCCTGTGAAGGATCAGCCGGACCGACGAGGATGATTTGACCCTGGCGCGGCAGAGCGCATGGTCCGCGCGATAGGGAGCTCGCGTCGGCCGATACCGTCCTGCCGTCCATCAACTCCGCAATCCGCTTTCGCGTCGTCGCCGACGCGGGTACTCTCTTGCTTACGAGATGTTCCTTCGGTTGTCAGTTCCGAACGCCGTTAAACGTTCAAATCGGAAGATGCATCCTGTCGTCGACTTACGGCAACGTCAGGCCATGACCATGAATTTTCGATTTTCCTGTTGGTCAGTGGGTGTGATAGGCGGGGCGCTAGGTGGCATCCTGTCCCAGTCATCGATCGCCCTGGCCGAGTCCCCGCCATCGGCACAAGTTCCGGCTTACTACGTTGGTGCTGGTATTCGTGGTGGCAAAGGGGATGCTACCGCCGCTGTCATTGACTCGAAGATCAAGCTCACGGATCTGGGCGACCTTACCCTCTCGACCCGCCCGTCACTGCTGATGGGGGGTTACGACACCGAATGGCGCTTACCCTTCACCGTTGAGGGCCAGAAGAACGCACATGGGTTCGCGCTGTTTGGCGGGGGTGGCCTGGCTTACAACATGGACGATCTCGACGAGGTAGACGCGATGCTGACCGGCGGCATGGATCTGGCCCTGAACCGGCGGCTGATCGTGAATCTGACGATCAACTTCATATGGCAAAGTGCGATCTCCGATGACGATACGGAATTCCTTGCAACCCTAAACTATGGGTTCGAGAGGGTTTGGTGCACTGATGGTAAACCGGCACCGAAACTTGACCAGATGTCCGGGCGAGCGGAAAGGCAGACACGCTCGCCCGGAGAAGACCTGGAACGAACGCCCTCACCGACCCTCCGTCCAGGCGGCGGGATCGATGCCGTAGAACTCGCGCATCAGCGCATACAGGCGCGGATGCGCCGTGCGCAGCCCGTCCGGGCACTCGATGAATTCCTCGCTGGTGACCGCGAAGAATTCGGTCTCGTCCTCGGCGGCATAGGGATCGAGAAACGTCGGCTCGCTGCGATCCACCGTATCGCAGAGCGCTGTGTATTCGGCGATCAGTTCGTTGTGCCAGGCGTCGATGGCCCTGGACTTTCGTGGGATAGGCGCAAGGCCGCGCCCTTCCGCATCCAGGTAATGCGCGAACTCGTGCAGCACCACGTTGTAGCCGTCCGCCGGCTGGCGTGCGGTCCCTGCGATGTCTTCCCACGACAGGATGATCCGCTGCGAGTCCCAGGCTTCGCCGGAAAGTTCGCGGCGGCGGTGCGTCACGAGTCCGTTTTCGTCGTGCACTTCGTCTTCGACCCAGAACGCGCCGGGGTACACGAGGATGGATTGCAGCTCGTCGTAAAGCCCCAGCCGACCGAGCAGCAGCAGGCACGCTTGCGCGGCGATCGTCGCGCGGATCTCATCGGTGAGCGCAAGACCATTGCAGCCAACGAACTGCTTCTCGGCCAGGAAGGAAATGACGAGTCCTTCGAGCCGGCGGGAAAGGTCGCGGGGCAACATGCGCGTGACGGGCACGTTGCGTGCGATCGCGGCGCGCAGCGGCTCCGGCAATGCCTGGTCGAAGGCGAGACGGCGCCGGCGCCGGCGCAGCAGGGGCGGGACCAGCAGACCCGCGAGCACCGCGAGGGCGACCGCCAGGATGGCAGCGATCGCGGCGCTCACGTCCGGTTCAGCCGCAGGTCTTCTTCAGCCGCTCGACCAGCTTGACGTAATTCTCGCGCGCCTTCGCCTGGTCGGTGCCCTTGAGCTTCGCCCAGGCGTCGTACTTGGCGCGGTCGACGAAAGAGAAAGCGCCCGGGCGCTCGCCCTGCACGTCGCCCTCGGAGCCCTGCTTGTACAACGCGTACAACCGCAGCATGTCCTCGTCTTCAGGACGCTTGGTGAGCTGCTTGATGTCGTTCGCAGCTGCCTCGAACTTCTTGTCGGTCACGGCCATCGTCGATTCCCCCTGAGCTGCACGCAGCATAACTGACACGGCGCCCGTCGTGCCTCCGGCGCATCAAACCCGCAGTGAGTTCACGGCGTGCTTGAGGCGCTGCAGGTCGTCCGTCCGCGGCGCGGGTCCGTAGCGCAGCGCGGCGTAGAGCTTGCGGATGTCGGCCAGCGTCCGTGCCAGGTCGGGGCACTCCCGCTCCGCGCGCTCGATGAATGCGACAGGGCCTTCCGCGGGGCCCGGCGTCAGTCCGCGCTTGCGCAGGCGTGCGATGACGGCATCATGCAGCCGGCCGGGCCAGTCCCGCGGGGGCGGCCGGTAACGCCAGGCGAGGTAGGTCGACAGCACGACGAAAAACGCGGCGAGGCTCCCGGCCAGTCCGAGGCCGAGCGCGCGCCAGTCGGGATCGTCGACGCCGAGCCGATCGAGCAGGTCGAACTGCGACTGCGCGTCGAAGCGCACGACGCGCTGGTTCCAGAAGTCGTTGACCGCGTCCCACCCCAGTTCGACCTGCAGCCAGATGGGGCTCGCGTCGCGCAGCCGGCCAGGGACCGGTTCATCCTCGGCGACTGCATCGATCAGGCTGCCCCGGATGCGCTCGGGAGCCACGGCGGCGGTGGGGTCGACCCGCATCCAACCGCGGCCTTCGATCCAGACCTCGGACCATGCGTGCGCATCCGACTGCCGCACGATCAGGTAACCGCCGAACGGATTGAACTCGCCGCCCTGGTACCCGGTGACGACACGCGCCGGCACACCGGCCGCACGCATCACGACCGTGAAGGCCGAGGCGTAGTGCTCGCAGAAACCCTTGCGCGTGGTGAACAGGAATTCATCGACCGCGTTGTCGGCCAGCCGCGGCGGCTGCATCGTGTATTCGAACGGCTGCTGGCGGAACATGGTCAGCATCTCACCCACGATGGCGCGTGGGTTGCCGACGTGGCGAGCCGCGAGATTCCGTCCGAGCGCAACGCTGCGGGCATTGGTGCCATCGCGCGGCAGCGCGAGGTCCTTGCGTCGCATCGATTCCGCCAGCGACTGGCCGGCGGTGTAGTCCGAGTGCGAAGTCAGTTCGAAGGCGGCCACGTTGTTGATGGGGCGCGCCGACAGCAGCGTCAGGTCGAACGATTGCGTCACTTCGCGTTCCGACCATGCCGAGGGCAGGTCTAGCGCCAGCACCCAGCGTCGCGCGTGCGGCTGCAGCGTGATCTGGTAGCGGATGGCGGGTCCGCGGAACGTGACCTGCGGCTGCGGAAACGATTGCGCGCTGGGCCGCCGCCAGCTGCGCCCGTCGAATTCGTGCAGCACCGGACCGCGCCAGTAGCGTTGTTCCGGCCGCGGCGTGACGCCGAAGAACCGTGCGCGGAAGGCGACCTCGCCGGATGCGCTCAGGTCGGAGACGTCACCCGGTGTCATCTCGTCGTCGAGACCCGTCCTGGCCTCGCTGCGCGAATCGATGCCCCAGAACGGCCCGGGCAGCCGTGGAAAGAGCAGGAACAGCAGAGCCGCGAGCGGCGCTGCCTGCAGCAACAACTGCAGGGTGCGTCGCACGATGTGGCGTGCCGGCGCCTGCGCTGAAGATGCGTGCACCCGCATGAGGGCGACCGCCGTCAGGAACGCGCTGCCGAGCAGCCAGGGCAGTTGCGACAGCGACTGTTCCCGCAGCAGCGCGGCGTAGAGCAGGAACCAGCTGATGAACACGATCACGGTGAGGTCGCGGGACGTGCGCGTCTCGAGCAGCTTCGCGGCCGCCATCAGCACCAGGAAAGCCGTCCCGGCCTCGATGCCGTTCAGCGTGCGGTACGTGCCGAAAACTGCGACGGTCGACACCAGCACCACGACGACGCGCAGGGGGAGGGGCGCGAGCCTCCAGCCCCGCAGGTCGGCGGTCCAGCGCCACGCGCACACGGCGAGCAGCAGCAGCGTGACCCACGCTGGCACGTGCGGCACGTGCGGTCCCACGGCGGCGGCGAGTGCCGCCAGCACCCAGTCCAGTCCGCGGATCCGCGATGGCGCGTTCGGCTCACGCACGCGCAGTCTCCGGCACGTCGAACAGTGCCAGTGCGTTCAGGCAACGTTCGCGGTGGGCCGGTCCCACGTTGGTCTCGATGGACGTGCCAGGCAGGCGCAGGGCGAAGGCCTCGCCATGCTCCTGGGCATCGAGCACCCAGCGGCAGAGTTGCTCCAGCCGCGACTCCACGGGCAGCCCCGCCAGGCTGTCGTAGTCGAAGATGTGCGAGACGACGTCCGTGCCGGCGAACTGCTTGGTGTGCAGACCCTGGCCACGTGCATAGGTTTTCCACGCCACGCGCCGCAGCGAGTCGCCCGCCTGGAACGGCCGCAAGCCGGCAAAGTCCTCTGCACCGATCGCCCCCGATTGCGCGCCTCCGGTATCCGTCGCGGTGAGCGGCGGAGTCATTGCGCGCTCCGCGGGCCTGGGCCACGCGATCGCCGAATACGCCGGATGCACGACGGCCCAGGCGCGAAACAAGCCGAACGGATGACTGGTCGAAACGACGAAGCGCTCGAGTTCGACACGGCCGCGACGCTGCGCAGGCAGGACTAGCGTGGCTTCGCGCGATCCCCGGGGCGGCAGGTCGGCCGTGACGTTGCCCGGGTCGTCCCTGGCGAAGCCGATCTCGAGCGCGGGTCGCGCGACGTTCGACGCATGCTCAAGCAGCAGGCGGAACCGGACATCGCTGCCGACGAATCCGGGTATCGCCTCGAGCAGTCGCAGCTGCACGCCGGCCAGCGTGCCGTGCGCGTGGTGCATGGTCACGAGGCCGAGACTCACGAGCAGAAAGGTGAGGCCGAGTCCCAGGTTGTTGTTGTAGTTCATGCCGCCGAGCAGCATCGCGAACAGCATCGCGCCGTACGCGACGCCGAGGCGGGTGGGCAGGATGTAGATGCGCTGGCGACGCAATGCGACGGGATCCGTATCCGCGCCCTGTCGACGCCGGATCCACGCGCGCGCGCGCCGTTCGATACGCGCCCGCAGGTCCCGCAGCAAGCGGCGCATTGCGGTCAGGGAACGGCGACGGCCGCCAGCACGTGTTGACCGATCTCGCTGGCGTTGCGGAAACGGGCTTCGTCGCGCGCAGCGAGCCGGTGTCCGACGACGGAGGGCAGCACGGCCTGCACGTCTTCCGGCAGTACGCCGTCGTGCCCATGCATGAAGGCCCAGGCCTGCGCGGCTCGCAGCAGTGCGATCACGGCACGCGGCGAGAGTCCGGCTTCGAACTCCGGAGCCTGCCGCGTGTAGCGCGCCACAGCCTGCACGTAATCCAGCAGCGCGTCTGACGCATGCACCTTCGGCACGGCGCCTTGCAGGCGCAAGAGTTGCTGCGGCGTGATCGCGGTCGTGAGTTCGGCGAGCAGGTCGCGCCGGTCGCGACCCAGCAGCAATTGCCGCTCGAGCGCTGCAGCCGGGTAACCGAGTTCGATGCGCATCAGGAAGCGGTCGAGCTGCGACTCCGGCAACGGGTACGTGCCGACCTGGTACGAGGGGTTCTGCGTCGCGATGACGAAGAACGGTTCCGTGAGCGGATAGGTCTGGCCGTCGGCCGTGACCTGGTGTTCCTCCATCGCCTCGAGCAGGGCGCTCTGCGCCTTGGGCGTTGCCCGGTTCACTTCGTCCGCCAGCACGAGTTGGGCAAACACCGGGCCGCGATGGAAGCGGAACTGCCCGCTGTCGGCTTCGAAGACCGAGACGCCGATGATGTCCGCCGGCAGCAGGTCGCTCGTGAACTGGATGCGCTGGTACGAGAGACCGAGCGAACGGGCGAGGGCGTGGGCCAGCGTGGTCTTGCCGACCCCCGGGATATCCTCGATCAGCAGGTGCCCCTGTGCAAACAGGCACGCGAGGCACAGGCGGACCTGCGTTTCCTTGCCGAGGATGATCTCGTTGAGGTCCGCCACGGCTGCATCGATCAGCGCGTGCAGCGAAGGCTCGGTGGTTGCGACCGGTTCGACGGGTGTCGACATGTCAGCTGACCGCCGGCGTTGCGAGCGCCGCCAGCCGCCGCATCTGTTCGCCCAGTTGCTCGAGCTGGCGCTCGAATTCTGCGCTGCGATCGCGCTCCTGCACGACGACGCTCTCCGGCGCATTGGCAACGAAGTTCGCATTGGCAAGCTTGGCTGCGCACTTGTCGCGCTCCTGCTGCGTCCTGGCCCTGCGCTTGCCGAGCCGCCCGAGTTCCGCCGATACGTCGTCGATGAGGCGGTCGAACGGAGCGAGTACGGTGCGTCCGGCACTGATCGCAATCGCGCACGGCGGCAGGTCGGCTTCCGACTGCACGAGTTCGATCGAGTCGAGGTTCGCGATCTTGCGGATCGTCGCGGCGAGCCCGCGGATAGCTTCGGCGTCGCCGGCCTTGTCGCTGCGCACGTACACCGGTGTCGCACGCGAATGCGGCACGTCGAGTTCGCCGCGGATCTGGCGGATGCCGAGCACGACGGCCTGCAGTGCCGCGATTTCACGCTCGGCCATGGCGTCCGGTGCGAACTCGGCGGCCGACGGATAGGGTTGCAACATGATCGTGCCATCCGTTCGCCCCGCAAGGGGCCCGACCTTCTGCCAGATCTCTTCGGTGATGAAAGGCATCAGCGGGTGCAGCATGCGCAGGGTGCCTTCGAGCACCTCGAGCAGCGTGCGGCGGGTGCCGCGAGCTGCCGCGGAATCCGCGTCGGCAGCCTGCAGCACGGGCTTCGAGAGTTCGAGGTACCAGTCGCAGAATTCGTACCAGACGAATTCGTACATCGCCTGCGAGGCGAGGTCGAAGCGATAGGCCGCGAGGTTCGAGCGCACGCTCGCAACCGCGGCGCCGAGGCGGCCGCGGATCCAGCGGTCGGCAACGGAGTACTCGCACGGGCCGGCCGCGATGTCTGCCGCATGCTCCTCGGTGTTCATGAGCACGTACCGCGACGCGTTCCAGAGCTT
>JAPLSF010000068.1 GCA_026398785.1 Pseudomonadota bacterium
TCTCCTTAATGAGATTCGTTCGCAACAAGGGAAACCCGCTATGCGTCCCGCGCTCCCCCAATAGGCCACCCTGAACCCGTGGGCTGCACGATTGGAATTGCCTATCCAAGACATAGATAACAAGGTAGACAAAGGCTATACAGCCTAGTCTATACTCGGTCCCGCACAAAAGAAGTTCCAGTCTTGAATCCGGGTTCCACCCCGACCGAACAGAGGAAAGCAAGCGATGTCGGAGTCCATTCTCGAGCGCGTGGCCCGCGGCGATCAGCAGGCGGTCCGTGAGTGCATCGACGAGTTCGGCGGCCTGGTCTGGGCCATTGCGCGGCGCATGACGCGCTCGCGCGCCGACGCGGAAGATGCGGTGCAGGAGATTTTCATCGACGTGTGGCGCAGTGCCGCGCGCTTCGACTCGGCGCAGGGTTCGGAAAAGGTGTTCATCTCGACGATTGCGCGTCGTCGCCTCATCGACCGCATTCGTCGCGGCCGCATGAATGCGATGATGGACGGCGAGGAAGCGCTCGAGGATCCGCGTTTTGCCGAGCACGGCAACCACGGCGAGATCCGTGCGGAGGCCGAGCGTGCGGCGGCGGTCGTCGCACGGCTCAGGCCGGAACAGCGCAAGGTGTTGAGCATGGGGCTGCTCGAGGGCCTGACGCATTCCGAGATCGCCACGGCGACCGGCATGCCGCTCGGCACGGTGAAGACGCAGATGCGGCGTGGCCTGATTCAGGTACGGCAGTGGATGAAGATAGAGAACCCGTTGCAGGTGAAGCAGGCGACTCCCTGAGGGAGCCGCTGGCGACGTCGCCTGCGCGCGACGTCGAGGATCCGCTGCCGCAACGTCTGCGCCGCCGTCTCGATGCCAGCGCCGAAGCCTGGTGCAAATCGGGTCAGGCCGGGTCAGCCGACGTTCCGTTCCTCGGTGAGCGACTGGTCGTCGACCGCCGCGCTCAGCGTCGCGGTTGGTACGCGGCGGCGGCCTGCCTCCTGTTGGCGATCGCCGGCTGGTGGCCGCGACTGGCACATCTTGCGAGCGATGCCGCTAACGGCATTTCCCCACTGCAGGCCGACGCCGAGCGCGGGCGGCAGCACCTGCTCAAGTCCGGCGGCGAGCACGTGGGACGCTGGGCGTGGACGCACGACTCGGGCCTGGCCGCCGACGTTCGCGGCGAAGTGGTCTGGGACGGCAAACGGCAGGAGGGCTACCTGACGCTCTCGGGCCTCGAGCCCAATGCGCCGGCGGGCCGGCAATACCAGTTGTGGATCTTCGACGCCGTGCGCGACGATCGCTATCCCGTGGACGGGGGAGTGTTCGACGTGCCGGTACACAGCCAATCGATGACCGTGCCGATCCGCCCGGCGTTGCGCGTTTCGCAACCGGTCGCGTTCGCCGTTACGCTCGAGCCGGTGGGTGGTGTCGTCGTCTCCGACCGCAGCCACCTCATGGCGCTCGCGCGCGCGGGCGGCAACTGAGACGGAGCGGCACGATGCCCGCAGACCTGCCGCTGCGCGCGACTGCCGGCCAATCGACCGCGGACGCACAGACAGCCGACGCCGTGCTGATGGTGCGGCCCGCAAGCTTCGGCTGGAATCCGCAGACGCAGGCGAGCAATCGCTTCCAGCGTGCTGAGCCCGGCCGCGCCAGTGACGCGAACGAGCGCGCTTGCGCGGAGTTCGATGCCCTCGTGCTGCAGTTGCGTGGGGCGGGCGTTGACGTGACGGTGGCCGCCGACACTGCAACACCGGTGTGCCCGGACGCCATTTTTCCGAACAACTGGGTGAGCCTGCATGCCGACGGCACCGTCGTGCTGTATCCGATGCTCGCGCGCAACCGGCGGCTGGAACGTCGCCTGGAGCTGATCGCTTCGCTCGCCGCCGAGCGCCGACGTACGGTTGTGCGCCTGCTCGACCTCACCCAGCACGAGTCGCACGACCGGTTCCTGGAGGGTACGGGCAGCATCGTCTTCGATCACGCGCGGCGCATCGCGTATGCCTGCCTGTCGCCGCGCACTCATCCAGAGCCCCTGGCCGAACTCTGCGACGAACTCGGTTACCAGCCGTGCACCTTCATGGCCACCGACGCCGCGGGCGTCCCGATCTATCACACCAACGTGATGCTGGCCGTCGGCTCGCGCTGCTGCGTGGTCGCCGCCAGCGCCATCGTACCGCGTGACCGCGAGCGGGTCCTGTCGAGCCTCGCGGCCGCGGACCGCCACGTCGAAATCATCGATGCCACGCAGATGGCCGGTTTCGCCGGCAATGTGCTCGAGCTGCGTGCGGCAGATGCGGGCAGCGTGCTGGCGATGTCTGCGACCGCGCATGCGTCGTTCGGACCGGCGGCGATCGAACGCCTGGCGTCGACCGTGAATCGCATCGTGGCAGCGCCGATCCCGACGATCGAAACGCTCGGCGGCGGGTCCGTCCGCTGCATGCTCGCTGAAGTGTTCCTCCCGCACTGACCCCGCGACCGCGCGGGACCGGATGCTAGAATCGCCGCGTCGCGCGCAGAGGACGCAACGTGCTTGAACTCGGTATTAAGGCTCTCCTCGCCTACCTGCTGGGGTCGGTGATCGGCAGCCTGCTGTTGGGTCAGTTGCGCGGTGTCGACATCCGCACGCAGGGCAGCGGCAACGCCGGCGGCACCAATGCACTGCGCACCCAGGGCTGGGCTTTCGCTCTCGGCGTAGTCGCCATCGACGTGGGCAAGGCGCTGCTCGCGGTCGGCTGGTTGCCCGGTCTCGTGCTCCCCGGCATTGGCATCGATCCGGGCGTGGACCGCCAATGGCTGGCGGTCGTGTGCGCGGCGGCCGTGGTCTTCGCACATGTGTATCCGGTGTGGTACGAGTTTCGCGGCGGCAAGGGCGCCGCAACGCTGCTTGGCGCCGTGGCCGTGCTGGCGCCGCTGGCGCTAGCGCCGGTGCTGCTCGTGTGGCTCGCGACCGTGCTGCTCACGGGCTATGTGGGGCTGGGTACGATGCTCGGCACGGCAACGCTGCCATTGTATTTTTCATACGTCGCGCCGCGCAGCACGCCGCTGGTGGTCTTCGGTCTTTTCATGGCGGCCTTCATCGTCTTCACCCATCGCTCGAACGTGCAGCGGATGCGCGAGGGAATCGAGAACCGCGCGCGCCGTCTCTGGCTGCTGCGGCCGCGATGAGCGCAAGGGCGGAGCGCCTGGTGCGCCTGCTCGCGAATGGCGAGTTGCACTCGGGCGAGCGGCTCGCGACCGATCTCGGCGTCACCCGCGCGGCGGTCTGGAAAATCGTGGCCGAACTGCGCGAACGCGGCATCGCTGTCGCGAGCCACGAACGTCGCGGGTATCAGCTCGAACAGTCCGTCCAATTGCTCGACCTGCAATCGCTGCGGCGGAGCGCAGCCGCCGCGGGCATCGAGCTGCCGGCGGCCAGCGAAGTGTTCTTCGAACTCGGTTCGACCAACGAATACCTGCATGCAGCCGTCGCGCCGCTGCCCGCAGCGCCGCGCCTCGTGTTCGCGGAACTGCAGACGGCGGGACGCGGGCGACGCGGCCGCGAGTGGCTCGCGCCGTTCGGATCCGGGCTCACGTTTTCGATCGGATGGACATTTGCCGAGATGCCCGCTGACCTGTCCGCGCTCGGTCTCGCGCTGGGCGTCTGCGTGGTGCGCGCGCTGCGCGAACTCGGAGCGGTGGAGGTGCAGCTGAAATGGCCCAACGACATCGTGCATCGCCACGCCAAGCTCGGCGGCTTGCTGCTGCAGATGCGCTCGGAGGCGGGCGGGCCGGCCTACGTGGTCGCTGGATTGGGATTGAACCTGGCGCTGCCAGAATCCGCTCGCGCGGCGATCCAGAGTCCGCTCGCCACGCCAGTCACCGACCTCACCACTGCCTGTGGCGGCAACCCACCGTCTCGTCTCGACACGGCGGCGCGCGTCTCCGGCCGCATGCTCGCGGGCCTCGCCGAGTTCTCGCGCTCGGGCTGCGCATCGTTCGCCGGCGACTGGGCGGCCTTCGACTCGCTGCGTGATGCACCGGTTACCGTGCTGCGCCACGACGGCCAGCTGGAAGGCGTCGCACGTGGAGCGGATGCCGAAGGTGCCTTGCGGGTCGAAATCCCGGGCGGTGTCATCGAGCGTGTGCACGCGGGTGACGTCAGCCTGCGCCGGTCGCTGCAGGCCAGGGCAAGGGTCGAATGATCCTGCTCGTCGACATCGGCAACACGCGCGTGAAGTGGGCGACGCAGGTCGACGGCCGGCTGTCGCCGCAACGTGCGGCCGAGTACGCGCAGTGGTCCGCAGCCGATTGGCAGCGTGAGCTGTTCGACGGACCGCCCGTCGAGCGCGTGCTGGCTGCGACGGTCGCTGGCAGCGACAGTCGGCTGGCACTCGAAGCGGCGGCCCGCAAGGCAGGCACGAGGCGCGTGGATTTCGTGGCGTCGACGGCTGCACTGGCGGGCGTTCGCAATGCGTATCCCGAACCGGGACTGCTCGGCGTCGATCGCTGGGTGGCAGTGATCGGCGCGTATCAGCTCGCGCACGGGGCATGCTGCGTGGTCGACGTCGGCACGGCGGCGACGCTCGACACGGTCGACGCGTCGGGCCAGCACCTCGGTGGATTCATCGTACCCGGCCCGCACATGATGGTGCGATCGCTGCACGCCGGGACGAGCAACCTGGCTGCATGCACGGCCGCCAGCCCTGTCGGTGGCGCCCGGTTGTTCGCCGACAACACCCGCGATGCCATCGAGCGCGGCTGCCGCGTTGCGCTGGCGGCGCTCATCGATCGCACGTACGCGGAACTGGCGAAAAGCGCGCAATCCGCGCCGCGCCTGTACTGCACGGGAGGCGCAGTGGACGAAGTGCTGCCATACGTACTTGCTGCGTACCAGCGGGTGCCGGACCTCGTCTTGCGCGGACTGGCCCGCATCGTGGATGCAATGCTTGAACGGTGACCGGCGAATGGTGTCCAATCGGCTGACAGGATGTCCTGTCGTCACAGCAAGAGCCTGCGCCGGGTGTCGCATCCCGCCGGGGCATCAGGAGATAACTTGATTAAATTCAGTCGTTTGGTCGTCATCGCCAGCGCTTTCGCCGGTCTCGCGGGCTTCGCTTCCTCAGCGTCTGCGGATGCCGCGGCCGGTAAGGCCACGTTCACAGCGGTCTGCTCCGAGTGCCACGAAGTCGCCGACTTCGAGGGCGAGGACGCGGCCGCGCTGCAGGGCACGCTCAAGAATATCGTCGCCGGCACGCAGAAGCACAAGAAGGCGCTGAAGTTGACCGACGCGCAGATCGCGGACGTCGCGGCCTACATGGCCAGCGGCAAGTAAGCCGCCCAGACGTCACTCGGCGAGGCCCGGGTTCGGATGCAGTCCGGGCTTTGCTCTTGATTCATTGCGGTATTCACAGTCTGAATTTCGCCTCCAGATCGCTATCATTTCCGCGTCGTCCAGCCCCGATTTCCGGTGTGTCCAGAGGAGGATTCGATGAAAACTCTGCGTATTCTTGCCTTGTCCGTCGCCACGTTCGCCATTGCGGGCTTCAGCACGGCCGCGAGTGCTGACGCCGCAGCAGGCAAGGCGAAGTTCACGGCCGCCTGCGCCGAATGCCACGAAGTGGCGGATTTCGAGGGCGAGAGCGCTGCCGCACTGACCGACTCGATCAAGAAGATCGTGGCCGGCACGCAGAAGCACAAGCAGGCGCTCAAGTTGACCGACGCCGAAGTCGCCGATCTCGCCGCCTACATGGCCGCCGGCAAGTAACGCGCGCGGCTGTCGAACGTGGGCCCGGTCGCCCAGCGGCCGGGCCTGCTGTTTTGATTTGCTAACATCCGTCGCAATCGAACCCACCCGGTGGTCCATTGCGCGCCCTGTTCCTCCTGCTGCTGCTCGCCAACGTGCTGTTCCTGGCCTGGACCCGCTGGGTCGTGCCGGAGACGCCCGCGACGCTCGACGCGCCGGCAGCCGGCGGGCGCGAGCTGCAGCCCATCCGGCTGCGTGCAGAGTCGCCGAATGCGTCGGCCACCGCCGACGACCTGTCCGGTGCTGGCCTGCTCGCCGCTGCCTGCGTGAGCGTGGGTCCCTTCATCGATCCAGCTCATGCGGCCGCGGTTAACGCGCAACTGGAGCGGTTGGGCTTCACGAGCCGGCGCCGCGTATCGCAGGATGAAGTGCGCGTTGGCTACTGGGTGCGCGTGCTGAACCTGGCCACTCCCGCGGACGCGACCAACGCGCTGGCCACGCTGAAGGCCGCAGGCCTCGGCGACGCCTACGTCCTGGCCGAGGGTGAGCCGGACAACACGGTTTCGGTGGGGGTGTATGCCGACCCGCGCCGCGCGGCAGAGGTCTCTGCCACGGTGCAGAAGGCGGGCTTCACGGCGGAAACGAGCGATCGCCTGCGGACGCTGGAAGTGCTTTGGCTCGACATCGACCGCCAGGCGAACGGCGGCCTGCCGTCGCTCGAGTCGCTCGGCGCGCCGCCGCAAGGCGGCCTGCCGTATGACATGAGGGCGTGCCCGGCCCCCAGCCCGGTTGGCGACGTGACGTCCCCCGCAAACCCGGCAACTGTGCCTGCCGGAGCAGGCGGCGCCGGTTAAGGTAGAATCCCGTTCCCCTTGCGGACCGGGCCGGCTTAGCACAGCTGGTAGTGCACCTGATTTGTAATCAGGGGGTCGGGGGTTCGAATCCCTCAGCCGGCACCACATCGAGCAGACACACACGAGGAAACGCCATGGCGCTCTGGAAAGACCCGACTAAAGATCCGTCGATGCCCGGCTCCGATGGGGCAGCCGCGTTGGCCGCCGAACCGGCCATGCGTTCCGTGGCGACTCCGGTCCCCACTTCTGCTCCCCCGGCCGCCGAACCGTCGCGACGCGGCGAGCGTGCGGCTTCGCCTGCCGTGGGCAGCGCGAAAGAATCGCTGATCGCGGCCGACGTCACCATCGAAGGCAAGATCGAAGGCGCCGGCCACGTCCGCATCGCCGGCCGCTTCAAGGGCGACGTCAACGTGCAGGGCAACGTGACGATCGAGCAAGGTGCGCACGTTACCGGCCAGATCGCAGCGGCCACCGTGATGGTGAGCGGCGAGGTGCACGGCAACATCCAGGCCAGTTCGCGCGTCGAGCTGCTCGAGACGGGCGTCATCAATGGCGACGTGAAGGCGGCCGTGCTGACGGTTGCGGCGGGCTCGCGCATGCGCGGCAACGCCGACTTCGGCTGGCCGGAATCGGCGAAGTAGCGCGCCGCGCGCGGCGAGCGGCTGAGCACGGGACGCACAGGATGGCCAGGCAGTGTGGGCAAGACGCGCTCTTGTCCGCACTGCAAGGCGACGATCCTGGAAAGCGCGCCGATCTGCCCGCAGTGCCGCCATCACCTGCAGTTCGGCGCGGCGTCGACAGCTGCCACTGACGCAACGCCCCATTTTTCCGCACTGAACGTCGAGGGCACGCTCCGGCACTCCGAGCAGGGCGGCGACTGGGAATACTCGGTCGTGCTCTCGATCCGCAACGAACGTGGCGAGGAGATTTCGCGGCAGGTCGTCGGCGTTGGCGCCCTGCGCAGCACGGAAGCCCGGATCTTCACCCTCGCGGTGGACGTCGCCACGCCAAGAGGGCGTTGAATCGAGCGGTTCCTACTTGCCGTACTTCTTCGCGCAGCCCGCTTCGTTCGCTTGCGCGACGATCGCGCTCGGCGCGACCGACGGTGGCGCGCCCGCAGGGGCGTTGGCGA
>JAPLSF010000134.1 GCA_026398785.1 Pseudomonadota bacterium
CCCTGCTGGCGCATGAATGCGACCATGGCAGTCGAGGTAAAACCGTAGGGGATGCCCTCGGAGACGTGCGGTGCAATATGCAGTGCGGGTAGTGAGCCTGCCTCCGGCGAACCTCGCCCCATGAGCGAGCGCGTCCTGCAAACCATCGGTTGGCTCAGAAGTTCTGCAGTTCGAAGTCCGTCTTGGAGACGGCGCAACCCTCGCAGATCCAGTCCTCGGGCACATCGGCCCAGCGCGTGCCCGGCGCAATGCCGTGCGCCGGATCTCCGGCCGCTTCGTCATAGACGTGGCCACACACGACGCAGACATACGTGTTCATCACGGGTCTCACTGATCCTGGCGCAGGAAGTCGGACTTGGCGCGCACCGCGCAATCGGGGCAGACGAAGTCATCGGGGAGCTGTTCGAACCGCGTGCCCGGTGCGTAGCCCTCGCGCCGGTCGCCCAGCGCTTCGTCATACGCATAGCCGCAGTCGGGACAGATGTGAATGGGCATGAAGGTGTCTCCTAGACTGCAACCGTGCGGGGCAGCGACCTGGAGTATCGGGCTTCGAGGGCGGCGCGCCGCGCGGGGTCGACGTTGACCAGCGACAGGTCGCCGTTGATGTGCGGCAGCGAGAGCAGCCGCTGGTCCATGACGCGGTACCAGAGCGGCGGGAACAGGGCGACGAAGTACATGCCCATGTAGCCGTTCGGCAGCGAGGGCAGGTCCGGAAAGCTGCGCAGCGTCTGGTAACGGCGCGTCGGGTGGGCATGGTGGTCGGAGTGACGCTCCAGGTGGAACAGCACGACGTTGGACGCGACATGGTTGGCATTCCAGCTATGGTAGGGCTGGCAGTGCTCGTACGTGCCGTTGGCGTTGCGCTTGCGCAGCAGGCCGTAGTGCTCGATGTAATTGGCGCTCGTCAGCTGCCACCAGGCGAAGACGTTGTGCACGGCCAGGAACGGCACCATCAGCCAGCCGAAGACGGCGACCAGGCTGATCTGCAGGACGGCAGTGAGCGCATAGGACTGCAGTATTTCGTTCTCGTAATGCCAGGCGGATTTGCCCTGGCGCGCAAGGCGCTCCTGTTCTGCGATCCAGCCACGGCGGAAAGCGCCGGGGATTTCGCGGCACGCAAACTTGTAGATGTTCTCGCCCATGCGCGAGCTGGCCGGATCCGCCGGCGTCGCGACGTGGCGGTGATGGCCACGATTGTGTTCGACGCAAAAGTGGCCGTACGCAGGCACTGCCGAGACGATGCGCGCCAACCGGCGCTCGAGCTCCGTCTTCTTGTGGCCAAGCTCGTGCGCGGTGTTGACGCCGAGACCGCTGTACAGACCGGCGGTCAACGCCAGTGCGAGCATTGCGGCCCACGAGACGTCGTGCGTGCCCGCGAACCCGGCGATGAGGATCAGAACGACGAAGTGCATCGGCACCGTGAGCATCGGCAACCAGCGGTAGAACTTGTCGTCCTCGAGTTGCGAGACGAGTTCCTCCGGGGGGTTGCTCGTGTCTTCCCCCAGCAACCAGTCGAACAGGGCGGTGCCGCCGTAGAACAGAACTAGCGGCACGACAAATGCCCACTCGCGACCGTTCAACGAGTACAGCCCGATGCCGCTGAGGGCGACCAGCGGGAAGAACAGCGCGCTGATCCACAGGAAGCGCTTGCGGTCCCGGTAGACGATCGCGCCTTTCTCCGGATGAACCATTGCGAAGGTTTTCATTGCGGTTCTCAGTTGGGGTGCAGACACGGAGCGCACTGTAGGCCGCAACGTGCTGTCGGAAAATTGCGTTTCATGACAATATCCTGGTCATCTGACGCCATTGCCCACCATGAAAAGCCCGATTGCGGCCCTGCCGACACCCAGCACCTACACGCGGCTTCTGCTGCGACGCTGGCCGCATGAAGCCGCGTCGTTGCTCGCGGGAACCGGCCTGGCCGCCGAAACGCTGGCACACACTGCGCACATCAGCGTTGCACAACAGTTGCAGGTCTTCCGCAACGCCATGCAGTTGAGTGGACGGCCCGATTGGGCGCTCGAGTTCGGCCGGCAGCTCGACATCCACAGTCACGGTCCGCTCGGGTTCGCAGCCCTCAGCGCGCCGACACTCGGCCAAGGCCTCGACGTTCTGGGGCAGTTCTCGCGCATCCGCAGTCCCTACCTGAATGTCGAGTCGCTGCGGACCGATCAACACTTGATACTGAAGATCGACACCCGCCTCTACCCGCTCGAATCGCTCGAACTGCCGCTGATCGAGATCCTGCTGCAGGTGGCGACCTCCTTCGCCGAGGCCGTGCTCGGCCAGAGCGCCGTCGACACCGTGTTGTGGATTGCGCAGCCACCACCACCGCACGCGCCCTTGTACGCGCAGTACTTGCATGCGCGTTACGAGTTCAATGCTGCCTTCAACGGCGTCCTGCTGCCGGCGTCGCTGAAGGCGTTGCCATGCCCTCTGCACGATGAGAAGACCTACCACGCTGCGCTGGCGCGTTGCCGGGAGGCACTGGATATGGTCCTGAGTCCCGATGACGTCGTGGTACGCGCAGGTCACTGGCTCGCGGCGCACTTCGATCAGATTGAAGCAAGGGGTCACGCCGCCAGCCAGCCTCGCCTTGAGCAACTGGCCACGGCACTGCACATGTCGCCGCGCACACTGATTCGACACCTGGCGGATCGCGGCACGAGCTACACGTCACTGCGTGAGGCGCAGCAGCTGGCGATCGCCAGCAGGTTGCTGGCGGACGCTCGCTATTCGGTCAATGAAATCGGAGCGCTCCTCGGGTATGGCGACGCTGCCAACTTCGGTCGCGCTTTTCGGCGGATGACCGGGGTATCACCGGGCCAGTACCGTCGGGGCCCGCACCGCTGAATCGTTGTCACTCCAGGCCAGCCCTGTTGCCACGAATACAAAGCAGTTGCCGGGCGGTGGCAATGGATTGGAAGGCATGACTGACAATTCGCGTGCGTGGCGCGAGTGTCTTGCTGCTCGCATGGACGTTACAGCGCGCTCAAAGCTCGAACCGTCGCTTCCTGCCCTACCCGCCGATCTTGCCGAGATAGTCCTGGATACGCGCCGCGTTGACGCCAAGGTCACTCTTGCCGACCCGCGACTTTGATCGCACGTCAACACGCGTGCCGATGCCATTCGGGCTCATGACGACAACGATATCGTCCTTGAAGCCCCACCAGGGCACCGTTGCGGTGGCTTCGATGCGGCCGGAAGCCTGGTCGCTGGAAACGATCGCCCAGCCCATCGCCTTGGCAGCGGCGAGCAACTTGGGGAAGACCTCGGCCGGCGGCAACTCGACCAGCAGCGGCCTGACCCCGGGATAGGCGGCCGTCTGCTGGGCGGCGAAGCTCGGATCGTAGCTCAGCGGCACGGCATCGGCACCCCGCGTTGCCGTGGTGATGGTGACAAAAACCGGCGGGTTGGCGGGATCGGTGGTGATGTCATTGATCGGCGGCACGGCGCGGCCGGCGACGACACTGGCCATCAGCACGGCAAAGGCGGCAACACCCGCGGCGGTCGCGATCACCGTCACCAGCCCGCCGCGACGGCGCAGGAGCGAGACAAGGCTGAACAGCCCGCCGATACCGGCGACAAGGGCCGCGACGGCGAACATGCCGAGCCCTGCCTGCCACGGCAGGATGCTGAACTTGATCGCCGGGCCGGCAAGCAGCACCAGCACGGCGGCGGCGATCGTTGCGCGGGCAATCCGCCCTGTCCATTTTCCGGGTGCTGTTGGCATGGTCTGTCCTGTTACAGCCCAAGTGGCAATACAGTGGCGATGGTAGCGGCTTTCAGTCCGCGACAAGCGATCTTCTACTTCGCACAACGTATTGATTTACATGGCGGAGAGGGTGGGATTCGAACCCACGATCCCCTTGCGGGGACGCCGGTTTTCAAGACCGGTGCATTCAACCGCTCTGCCACCTCTCCGAGCGAAAAACTATTGTAGCCGGGTGCCGCCGCCCGTTGGCGTCAACCGCGGATGACGTCCGCGCCACCCATGTACTTGCGCAGCGCCGGCGGAATCACGACGCTGCCGTCGGCCTGCTGATAATTCTCGAGCACGGCCACGAGCGTACGGCCAACCGCCAGTCCCGAACCATTCAGCGTGTGCACCGGCTCGGGCTTGCTGGTCGCGGGATTGCGCCAGCGCGCCTGCATGCGGCGCGCCTGGAACGCCTCGCAATTCGAGCACGACGAGATCTCACGATACTGCTGCTGGCCCGGCAGCCACACTTCGATGTCGTAGGTCTTGGCACTGCCGAAACCAACGTCACCTGAGCAGAGCGCAACGACGCGATACGGCAGGTTGAGCCCCTGCAGCACTCTCTCCGCGTTGCCGACGAGCACTTCGAGTTCGGCATACGAATCCTCAGGTCTCACGATGTGCACGAGTTCGACCTTCTCGAACTGGTGCTGGCGGATCATGCCGCGCGTGTCCTTGCCGTACGAGCCGGCTTCGCTGCGAAAGCACGGCGTGTGCGCGGCGTAGCGTCGCGGCAGCGTGTTCGCCTCGAGGATGGACTCGCGCGCGAGGTTCGTGACCGGCACTTCCGCGGTGGGGATCAGGAAGAACTCCATGTCGCCCGAGGTCACCCTGAACAAGTCCGCCTCGAACTTGGGCAATTGCCCTGTGCCGACCAGCGCGCTGCGCCCAACGAGGTACGGCGCATAGATCTCGGTGTAGCCGTGTTCGCCTGTGTGCAGGTCGAGCATGTACTGGATCAGCGCACGGTGCAGGCGCGCGAGCCCGCCCTTCAGCACCACGAACCGTGCACCGGAAATCCTGCCGGCCGCCTCGAAATCCATGGCGGTGTTGGCGAGCTGTTCGCCGATCGCCACATGGTCGAGCGGCGCAAACTCGAACTGGCGCGGCGTACCCCAGCGACGCACCTCGGCGTTGTCGGCTTCGTCGCGGCCGTTCGGCACGCTCTCGTGCAGCATGTTCGGCAGGCCGAGGACGAGTTCATCGAACTCCGCCTGGACGTCCGCGAGTTCCTTGTCGAGACCCGCCATCCGTTTGCCGAGCTCTTCGCCCGCGGCCAACAGCGAAGCAATGTCCTGCCCCTGGGCCTTGGCTTTCCCTACGTTCTTCGCGTGCGCATTGCGGGCAGCACGCACTTCATCCGCAGCAACCTGGGCGGCCTTGCGGCGGTCCTCGAGTGCCTGGAAACGCTCGACGTCGAGCGTGAAACCACGACGCGCGAGGTTCGCGGCGACCGCGGCAGGATCGGAACGAAGCAGGCGGGCATCGAGCATGGCGGGCAGCCGGAATTACGGGTAAGCCACGAATTGTAGCCGAGATCAGCCACGCTTCAGCGCCCGGAACCGCTCGAGCGCCTCCGCAATCTTGATCTCGAGCCCCCGCGGGACCGGCTCGTAATAGCGCGCCGGCTCCATTGCGTCGGGAAAATACTTCTCCCCCGCTGCATAGCCCCCGGGCTCGTCGTGCGCGTAGCGATAGCCCTCGCCGTAGCCGAGGCCCTTCATCAGCTTGGTCGGCGCATTGCGCAGGTGCATGGGCACGTCGAGCGTGCCGTTCTTCTGGACGTCCGCCATGGCTGCCTTGTAGGCGACGTAGACGGCATTGCTCTTGGCCGCAACCGCCATGAACACGACGGCCTGGGCGAGCGCGAGTTCGCCTTCCGGACTGCCGAGCCGCTCGTAGGCCTCGGCGGCCTCGAGCGCAAGTTGCAAAGCGCGTGGGTCGGCATTGCCGATGTCTTCGGACGCCATTCGAATCACGCGCCGGCAAACGTAGCGCGGATCGCACCCGCCATCGAGCATGCGGCAGAGCCAGTACAGCGCCGCATCGGGATCCGTGCCACGCACAGCCTTGTGCAGCGCTGAAATCTGGTCGTAGAACTGCTCGCCCTTCTTGTCGAAGCGGCGATACCCACCGGCGGAGACTTCGCCGGCGATCTCTTCGGTAATGGTGCCGGTGCCTGCACGCGCAAGATCCGCTGCGACCTCGAGCAGGTTCAGCGCCCGGCGCGCATCCCCGTCGGCCGCCCGTGCGAGCGTCGCGATGGCGTCGTCGTTGGCCTTGACGACCTCGGCGCCGGACGAGAATTCGCGCTCGAGCGCACGTCGCAGGACCTGCTGGATATCGTCGATCGCAAGCGAGCGCAGCACGTACACCCGGGCACGGGACAGCAACGCGCTGTTGATCTCGAAGGACGGATTCTCGGTGGTGGCGCCGATGAAGCAGACGGTGCCGTCTTCGACGTACGGCAGGAAGGCATCCTGCTGTGATTTATTGAAGCGATGCACTTCGTCCAGGAAGAGTACGGTGCGGCGGCCACTGCCCGCGCGCATTTGCTGCGCCTGTTCGACGGCAGCGCGCACGTCCTTCACGCCGGCCATCACGGCCGACAGCGCGAGGAACTCGGAGTCGCAGGTCTTCGCGACCAGGCGTGCAAGCGTGGTCTTGCCGGTACCGGGCGGCCCCCACAGGATCATCGAATGCAGGCTGCGGCCTTCGAGCAGGCGGCGCAATGGCTTGCCCGGCGCCAGCAGGTGCGACTGGCCGATGAACTGGTCGAGGCTCGCGGGTCGCATGCGGTCGGCGAGCGGACGGAAAGGAGTTACCTCAGCCACGACTCGATCCGCTGCGCCCAGCCACCGGTCAGCAACACGGCCAGCAGCAGCCCGACCGCGACGCCTGCGGTGTTGGCTGCCATGTCGTAGACGTCGGCGGTGCGACCGGCCTGCATCATGTACTGCGCGGCTTCCATCGCAGCCCCCAGGGCCAGCAGCGTCATCACGACCATCCACCAGCGCGGGCGGGCAAAGAGACCCGTGAACCACACGGCGAGGAACAGGTAGGTGCTGAAATGCTCGACCTTGTCGAAGCCCTGCGGCACCTCTCCGCCGAGCGCGGTCTGCAGGCTGCCCCAGACGACGCCGAGCACGAGGACGGCACTCGCGGCGATCCAGAACGGTCGATAGCGGAGGTTGAGCATCAGTATTCCGTCAGACAGGCTGGCCAAGCGACCGCGTTCGGCCGTCAGCGTGCCGCGGCTTCGCCGATCACGTCGGCGCCCTTCGGTGGCACGAAACGGAACAGCGAGTCGTCGAGCGCGGCGCCACGCTTGACCGCTGCGAACTCGATCGTGGTGGTCTGCCCGAGTTTGTCGACCAGCTCCATCGCGGCGAGTTCATTGCGGCCGTCGAAGCCTAAGCTCACGCGCTCGAAATCGGAGCCCTTCTGCTTCGGCGTCAACCGGCACCACGTCCAGGTCTTCTGCTGTTCGATCGGCCCGGCCGAGAACGCGTCGCCGACCTTGCCGGAGCCAGACAGCAACATCGCGGGCGTCGCACCGAGCCCCTGCTCGAGCGAACGCACGGTGACCTGCTCGAGATCGGGATCGTACAGCCAGAGCTTCTTGCCGTCGGCGACGATCGTCTGCGCGTACGGCTCACGGTAATCCCAGCGGAAGCGGTTTGGGCGGGAGATCGACAGCGTGCCCGTGGCGCGCTCGGTGACCTGGCCCTGCTTGTCCTGCACGACCTGCACGAACGCGGCCGTCAGCGTCTTCAGCGAGGCAAGGTAAGCATCGACGCACGCCACCGAATCCGCGGCAAAAGAGGCACAAGGGAGCAGGAGCAGAGAAAACAGGACCGGGCCCCTCACCCGCGCCATGGTCATATTCAATCGACCTCGGGTGGCGGCGGCGCCAGGACTTCGCGTGAACCGTTGGTATTCAACGGCCCGACGAGACCCGCGGCCTCCATCGCCTCGATCATGCGGGCAGCGCGGTTGTAGCCGATCTTGAGACGGCGCTGGACGCCCGAGATCGACGCCTTGCGGCTCTCGGTGACGATCCTGACTGCCTCGTCGTACAGCAGGTCCTGCTCGGCGTCGCCGCCTTCACCGCCCTCGCCCTCCTCGCCCGGCAGGCCGGGGATCGGCAGCGACGGACCGTCGAGGATCTCGTCGATGTAGATCGGCGCCGAATGCGTGCGCAGTGACGACGCGACCCTGTGGACTTCCTGGTCGGACACGAACGCGCCGTGCACGCGCACCGGGTGCGAGGTGCC
>JAPLSF010000096.1 GCA_026398785.1 Pseudomonadota bacterium
TGGTTTACAAGTGTCACTACCCGACGCACGCGCTGAAGACCGCGCGCGGCGCGCGGCGTTCGCCATTTCACGATCGGCTGGCGGCGCAGGGTGCGTACTTCATCGAGACCAGCGGCTGGGAATCGCCCGGCTGGTATGCAGGCGGGGGCAAAGTCGCGGACCCCGGTCAGGACACCTGGGGCCGACCCGCCTGGTGGCATCACTGGCAAGCGGAACACCGCGCGGCGCGCGAAAACGTGATCGTCATGGACATGTCTTTCATGGGCAAATTCATGGTGCAGGGTCGCGATGCGGGAAAATGCCTGAACCGGATTTCGGCAAACAACGTCGATGGGGCCACCGGCGAAATCACCTACACGCAATGGCTCAACGCGCAGGGCAAGCTCGAGGCCGACCTGACCGTCACCAAGCTGGCCGACGACAGGTTCTTCGTCGTGGTCACGGACACCATGGTCCGTCACGCCGAGACCTGGATGACGCGCAATATTCCGGATGACGCGCATGCGTTCGTCACGGATGTCACGTCGGGTTACGGCCAAGTCAACGTGCAGGGCCCACGCTCGCGCGAACTGCTGCAGTCGCTGACGAGCGTCGACCTGTCCAATGCGGCCTTTCCGTTCCGCGCGGCGCGCGAGATCGACATCGGTTACGCACGCGTGCTGTGTACACGCATCACGTACCTCGGTGAACTGGGTTACGAGCTGTTCATTCCATCGGACCAGGCCATGCACGTCTACGACAAGGTCGTGGCGGCCGGTGAAAAGTTCGGTGTGGTGCATGCGGGGCTGCGCGCACTCAGCAGCTTGCGAATGGAGAAAGGCTACCGCGACTACGGGCATGACCTCGACAACACCGACGACCCTTACGAAACCGGTCTTGGCTTCGCGGTCGATCTGAAGAAACCGGACGGCTTCATCGGCAAGGAAGCCCTGCTCGCACGCAAGGCGCAGGGTCCGCTGCAGCGACGCCTGGTGTCGGTACTTGTAAAAGATCCCGAGCCACAGATGTTCCACGCCGAAATCGTGCGCCGGGATGGCAAGGCGGTGGGCTACGTGCGGGCCGCGTCGTATGGCCATACGCTCGGCGGCGCCGTTGGGCTCGCGTTCCTCGAACCGAAGCAGACTGTCGACGAGACCTACCTGGCTTCGGGGACCTGGGAAGTTGAAATCGCCGGCAAGCGGTACCCAGCCACGGTCTCCGCGCGGCCGCTGTACGACCCGAAAGGCGAAGCCATCCGGACATAGCGGTACGCCGTTGCGTCGAACCGATGCTGGATCGAGACTCTCACGCATCCCGGGCAGGAATACGGCAAGCGTAAGATATCCTCCTTGGCCTGGCAGTCCGCCGAGGAGGCCGCATGACCCGCGTTTTGGCGCGCTACGCGCAGCATCCTGCATCTCTTGCGGCCGTGATGCTGCTGGCATTTGCGCCATCCGCATTCGCCAAGGACGGCTTCGACTTTACCTACGTTGAAGCCGGATACGGCATCGACAGCACCATCGAGGCGTTCGGACAGTCGTACGATTCGGACGACAGCTACCGGATCGACGGGTCGTACCAGTTCAACCGGCACCTCTTCGCAACTGCGCAGTACTACTCCGCAGGCTACGACTTCGAGGGCAACGCCAACTATGGCCTGTCCGGCTATTCGCTCGGCGTGGGTTACAAGGGACGCATCAGCGGCGCGGATGCGATGCCGGTCGAGTGGTTCGCCGTACTCAGCTACGAACACAGCGATACGCACAGTGAGTTCCATGACGTGAACTACGACGAGGGCCGCGACGGTGGCGGACTCAAGGCTGGCATCCGCGCGGCCGTGACCGACCGCCTCGAGTTGATGGTCAACGCGTACGAGCAGTCGTACGGCGGCGACTTCCTGCTGCGCAATGGCGACCTGGATGGCCTGTCGTTTGAACTTGGCGGAGTGCTCCAGTTGCGAGGCGACTGGAGCCTGACCGCGTCGTACAGGACGGGCGAACTCGACTACCTGACGCTGCCGAACTATCCGTCCAAGTACAAACTGGAACTGGATCGCGACGAGGTGTTCGTGGGCGTCCGGTGGGCGTACCGGTAACGACCTGGTGAGCGTTGGGAACGATTGCGCTCTGGACGCGGTCTTACGGACATCGCGACGAGGAATGACTCGTGGAGGAGCCCTGCACATATGCTGCGAAGCGTAGGAACAGTCTTGGTCGGCGCCGTGCTGCTCACGGCACTTGCGGGCTGCGCTGGCCAGGACCCTTTCCGCCTGCCGGACCTGACACCACGCGGCGCGGGTCCGGGCGCGCAGGTCTATCCGAGCTACGGGTACGACTATGGCGCCGGTTACCCCAGTCGTTACCAGCCGGGCTACGGCAACGGTTACGGCTATGCCAACCCCTGGTACTCCGCGCAGGGGCCGTATCCCTATGGCTACGGTTACGCGTACAACCAGTATCCGCGCTACATCCTGGTGCCGTGTGCCGACAGTAATGGCGATGGTCGGTGCGACACACGGCCGCCGAAGAAGCACCACGACCGCGACCAGCACGGCCACGACAATGGCGACCACCCGGTTCAACCCCAGCATGGCGACCGCGGCGAAGTACCGCGCGCGAGGGACGGCAACGATCGTGACGTTGCGCCGAACGCGCAACGGCGAGCGGTGCCTGTTCCCGCGCCTGTTCTCCAGCAACCTGCGCAGGTTCGGCCCGAACCCCGCCGTGCGACGCTACGACGCTATCGGAGGCCGCGAGTCAGCGAGGACCTCGCGTGGGCAGCGGACGCCCGTCCACGACCGGCGACGACGTCGTGTCGTCGCGTCCAACGCAAGAACCTTGAGCCCCGGGGGACGTCGTCGTCGATAATGTGTCGATGACGACGCCAGCGAAGAAGAACAGCCTCCAGCCCAGCACGCTCCGTATCGGCCACCGCTATCGACCGTCGCGGCTCAAGGGCCCGTATGACGCGCTGGTCATCGGCTCCGGCATCGGCGGCCTGACGACGGCTGCACTGCTGTCCGAACTCGGTTGGCGCGTCGCAGTGCTCGAGCAGCACTACACGGCCGGCGGCGCCACGCACAGCTACGAGCGCAACGGCTACGAGTGGGACGTCGGCGTGCATTACATCGGCGACATGGGCGGCGCCACGATGTCGCGCCGGCTCATGGATTTCCTGACCCAAGGCAACGTCGCCTGGGCGCCCATGGACGCGCACTACGATCGCTTCTTCATCGGCGACCGAACCTACGACGCGGTCGCGGGTCCGGCGGAATTCCGCGACAACCTGGTCGCGCACTTTCCGCGCGAGGCTGCTGCGATCGATCGCTACCTCGAACTGCTGCGCGAAGTCTCGGGTGGCATGCGCACATTCACGCTCGGCCGCACGCTGCCGTCCTGGGCGGCCACGCTGGCCGGGCCGATCCTGCGGCGCCGCTTGCCCCGCAACTTCCAGCGCACGACGTGGGAAGTCCTGTCGGAGCTCACGTCGGATCCCGAACTGATCGCCGTGCTGACCGGCCAGTGGGGCGATCTTGGCTTGCCGCCGAAGCGCTCGTCGTTCGTGGTGCAGGCCCTGATCGCACGGCACTACATGCACGGCGGCTTCTATCCGGTGGGCGGAGCCTGGCGCATTGGCGAAGCGATCCTGCCCCGCATCCGTGCCGCGGGCGGCGAAGTATTCACGTACGCGCGTGTCGATGAAGTGCTGCTGCGCGACGGCAAAGTGCGTGGCGTGCGCATGGCGGACGGACACGAAATCGACTGCAAGATCGTGGTCTCGAGCGCGGGTGCGATCAATACGTTCACGAAGCTGCTGCCGCAGCAAGCGGTGACAGAACACGGCTACGACAAACTGCTCAAGACCGTGAGGCCGAGCATCGGCCACCTCGGCGTCTACATCGGCCTCAAAGGCACGGCGCAGGAGCTCGGCCTGCCGAAGACCAACTACTGGATCTATCCGGGCGGCAACGATTACGACGGTGCGCTCGACAGATTCCTGCAGGATCCGAACGGTCCGTTTCCGGTCGTGTACCTGTCGTTCCCTTCAGCGAAGGATCCGTCGTTCGAACAACGCCATCCCGGGCGCTCGACGATCGAGATCGTGGCGCCTGCGCCTTACGAAATCTTCGAGCAATGGGCCGGCAGCACGTGGGGCAAGCGCGGCGACGATTACGACGCACTCAAGCAGTCGTACGGTGAGCGCCTGCTCGAGCATCTCTACGACAAGGTGCCGCAGGTGCGCGGGCACGTCGACTACTGGGAAGTGTCGACGCCGCTGTCGATGCAGCATTTCTGCGGGTACGGGCGCGGCGAACTCTACGGTCTCGATCACGATCCCGAACGCTTTCGACAGGACTGGCTGCGCCCGCGCACCCGCATCAAGGGACTGTGGCTCACCGGGCAGGACGTGATGTCGTGCGGCGTCGCAGGCGCCATGATGGGTGGCATGGCGTCTGCAGC
>JAPLSF010000202.1 GCA_026398785.1 Pseudomonadota bacterium
CTTGCCCGCCAGTTCGCGCAGGCGATCCTCCAGGTAGCTGACCATGCGACGTTCGTGCTCGCCGATGTCGTGCGTGAGCAGGCTCACGGCCAGGCCGTCCATGACGTAATGGACGAGGTCGAGCGCGATGTCGAAGTTGGCGCCCGACCATTCCCACTCCGGGAACAGGTCGACGGCGGTCTTGTACCACTCGCGCTCGAACGCTTCCTGCGCCGGCTGCAGGATCGCCTGCAGTTCGGGGTCGGTGCGCGAGGCGATCCACAATTCGAGAAACGCGACGTACATCGGGTGCTTGACGTGCTCGAAGTACGCTTCGAGCGCGCGTCGCACCCGCGTTTCATCGCGCGGCAGCTTGTCGATTGCCTTTCGAAACGCCTTCAGGCGCTTCGAATGCAGGTGTTCGACGGCGGCGCGCACGATGTCGATCTTGGACGGGAAGTGATGCAGCATCGCACCGCGTGACAGTCCCGCTTTCTCGGCGATGACCGTCGTCGTCGTGCACGAATAACCGAGGTCGACCACGCAGCGCAGCGCCGACTCGACGATCTGCAGCCGCGTCGAGGCGCTTTTCTGCGCCTGCCAGCCGGCCGGTCCTGGCGGGGTGGCGGCGGCGGAGTCGCGCAGGGGGGGTTTCATGTCGTCGGGCATCCTCGGCGAAGTCGGCAAAGGATGTGGGGCGTGTCTGGAAAAGTCAAAGATGATTGAAACCGGCAGAGCTGACTGCTAAGTTCGGCCGCGCCTGCCGCTGCGGCAGTGCAACCACCAATGCGCCGGGGAGCAGGAACATGGGACGACTGGACGGAAAAGTGGCGATCGTGACGGGCGGCTCGGCCGGGCTCGGCAGGGCTGATGCCCTCGGCCTGGCGCGCGAGGGCGCCAAGGTCGTCGTGACCGACGTCAACGAGGCCGAAGGCCGCAAGGTCGCCGCCGAGATCAACGCACAGCAGCCGGGTGCCGGCCTCTTCCTCGTGCAGGACGTGCGCGACGAAGTTCGCTGGCAGGAAGTCATCGCCGAGACCGTGCAGAAGTTCGGCGGCCTGCACATCCTCGTGAACAACGCGGGCGTCGTGAAAATCGCAACGCCCGAGACCTGCACGCTGGAGGAATTCCGCTTCCAGAACGCAGTGATGTCCGAGGGCGTGTTCCTCGGCTGCAAGCACGCGATGCCCGCAATGAAGGCCAGCGGCGGCGGCTCCATCATCAATATGTCCTCGGTCGCGTCGCACCTCGGTTACCCGGTGTACTTCGCCTACAGCGCGGCCAAGGGCGCGGTGCGCTCGATGACCAAGGCCATCGCCGTGCACTGCCAGATGAACAAGTACAACGTGCGGTGCAACTCGATCCACGCGGGTGCCATCGACACGCAGATGGTGCGGGACGCCACCAAGACGCTGGGCATGGAGATGTCGTACTGGGAGCAGACACCGACCGGTCTCGGCCAGCCCGAGGACGTCGCCAACCTGGTCGTCTATCTCGCGTCCGACGAGTCGCGCTACGTCAACGGCACCGAGATCCTGCTCGACAACGCGCTGACGGTACAGTGAGGGGTTCGGCCGGACGGACGCCTTGGCGCCACGCGGCCGCACAAAAAAAACAGTCATGACTGTTTAATTTTGACCGGTGGCTGCCTATAATCCGGCCTCGGCCCGGCTTCCGGGCTGCGGCCACGAGTCCCCCTGGAGGCATCGCATGGATCTGGGTCTGAGAGGAAAAAAGGCAATCGTGACCGGCGCCACCCGTGGCATCGGCCGCGCCATCGTCGAACAGCTCGCGGCCGAAGGCGCTGACATCGGCTTTTGCGCGCGCAATGAAGACGAGATCACCGCAACCACCGCGACCCTGAAAGCGCGGGGCGTCAACGTGATCGGCGCGTCCGTGAACGTGCGCGACGGCGACGCCTACAAGGCCTGGCTCGAGAAAACGGCGACCGACCTCGGTGGCTGCGACGTCTTCGTCGCCAACGTCAGTGCCGGCGGCGGCATGGACAGCGAAAAGAACTGGTGGAAGAACTTCGAAATCGACGTGCTCCACACCGTGCGCGGCTGCGAAACCCTGATGGCACACCTGAAGAAATCGGGACAGGGCTCGGTCGTCATCATCAGCTCGACCAACGCGATCGAGACCTTCGCCGCCCCCATGGCCTACAACGCCATGAAGGCCGCGCTGATCACGTATTCGAAGCAGCTCTCGCAGTTCGTCGGCAAGGATAACGTCCGCGTGAACTCGCTCTGCCCCGGCCCGATCTACTTCGAAGGCGGCGCCTGGGAAATGATCAAGGGCACCAACCAGAAGTTCTACGACTCGACCGTGCGACAGATCCCGTGCGGCCGCATGGGCACACCCGACGAAGTCGCACGCGTCGTCACGTTCCTTGCAAGCCCGGCGTCGAGCCTCATGACCGGCGCCAACGTGGTGGCCGACAACGGCTACACGAAGGGCGTGCGGTACTGACGCCAGCGCCATGGCCAGGGCAGCAATCGACGCGTATTTCGTCTGTGGCGGCAAGTACCACGACATCGACTACGCGCGTCTGCAGCTGCTGGGCCTGCTCGGCGAGCACGAGCGGGTCCGCACCCGCCTGGCCGAGGATTACTCCGACATCGCCGCGATCGAGGCGAGCGATTTCCTCGTCACGTACACGGTCGACATCGTTCCCACCGAGGCAACGGCGCAACGCCTGCGTGACTACGTCGCGGGCGGCAAGCGCTGGCTGGCACTGCACGGCACGAATTCGATACTGCGCTACGTCAAGGGCCGTGGCTGGGAAGCGCCGCGCGCTGCGCGCACGTTCATGGAGACGCTCGGCAGCCAGTTCGTCGCGCACCCGCCGATCGCGCCCTACCGCGTCGAAGTGACGCAGCCGTCGCATCCGCTGGTGGCGGGCATCGAACCATTCGATGCAAGCGACGAGCTGTACCTGATGGAGCTGCACCCGCCGTTCGAGACGCTGCTGCACACGCGCTGGCACGGTGAGGCCAAGGGCTTTGCCGAACGCGACTGGAGCAGCGATGAGCCGCGCCCCGTCATGTACCTCAAGAAGGTCGGTACGGGCGAAGTGCTGTATTTCACGCTCGGCCATGCGCGCGGTCATTACGACATGCGCCCTTTGATGGAAGAGTACCCGACAGTCGAGCGCGGCAGCTGGCCGGTGCCGGCCTTCACTGAACTGCTGCGGCGCAGCCTGCGCTGGGCCGTGGGCCAGGATTGAGCGGAAGCTCGCCATGACCTCCAACTCTAAGGACGAAGAACTGCGCGAGGCCTCGCGCACGCCCGCCTACCGTAAGGTGAAGCGCGTTGCACCCGAGCAGAGCCCCGTCACGCCGTCAGGCAAGGCGCCGGATCCGGACCTGGGGCACGAGCTGATCCGCAAGGAACGCTACACCTCCGCCGACTTCATGCAGCTCGAGTGGGAGCGCATCTGGAAGAAAGTCTGGCTGCTTGGTGCGATCGAATCCGACCTGCGCGAACCTGGCGACGCGAGTCGGTGTTGATCGTGCGGCAAGCGGGTGGCAGCGTGCGCGCCTTCTACAACGTGTGCCTGCACCGCGGCAATCGCTTGCGTCCCACGGGCGCGGGCAGCGCCGACTCGTTCAAGTGCCAGTATCACCACTGGGAGTACGCGCTCGACGGCTCGTTCAAGCGCATCCCCGATCTGGACACCTTCCCGCAAGGCGCCCCGCCCTGCCGCGGCCTGAAGGAACTACCTTGCGCGGCCTGGGGCGGCTTCGCCTGGTTCAGCCTCGATCCAGACGTGGGACCGCTCGAGGACTTCCTCGATCCGGTGCACAAGCACCTCGACCCGTACAACTTCCCGAAGATGGCGCTCACCCGCGACATCACGGTGGAATGGAACTGCAACTGGAAAGCCTCGGTCGACGCGTTCAACGAGAGTTACCACGTGCAGGGGATCCACCCGCAGCTCATGTGGTACCTGCACGACCTCGACATCCAGATCGACTGCTTCGAGCGGCACAACCGCTACCTGATTCCCTTTGCAACGTGGAGTCCGCGCGTGCGCCGCCCGCCGGCGATCCCGGATCCGATCAAGGTGATCATGAAGACGGCGGGCATGGACCCGGCCGACTACGACGAGCCATTCGAGAACATCCGCCGCGACGTGCAGCAGTGGAAGCGCAAGCACGGGCTGGCGCAGGGCAAGGACTACTCCAGGCTCAACGACGACCAGCTCACCGACGACTACCACTACCTGATCTTCCCGAACGTCACGCTCAACGTGCACGCGGACGACCTGATGCTGTTCCGGCAGCGGCCGCATCCCACCGACCCGGACCGCATGTTCTACGACATCTGGACGTTCGAGCTCGTGCCCGAAGGCCACGAGTGGCCGGCGCGACCGCAGCA
>JAPLSF010000089.1 GCA_026398785.1 Pseudomonadota bacterium
CAGAAGATCAGCCTGCGGGCGCACAACCTCGCCAGCGACCGGCTGAAGGTCAACGACAAGCGGGGCAACCCGATCGAGATCGCAGCCGCGATCGTCTGGCGCGTGCAGGACACCGCGCAGGCGAGCTTCGACGTCGAGGACTACGAGGAGTACGTGCGCATCCAGGCCGAGGCCGCGGTGCGCCACCTCGCGTCGAGCTACGCCTATGACGAAGGCGAGGACCTGCACGAGGGCGAGATCACGCTGCGCGCCGGCCAGGATCGCGTCACGCAGTCGTTGATCCGCGAACTCACGGACCGCTTCGACCAGGCCGGCATCTCGGTCGAGGACGCCAAGCTCACGCACCTCGCCTATGCGCCGGAGATCGCGCAGGTGATGCTGCGCCGGCAGCAGGCCGAGGCGATCATCGCCGCGCGCAGCAAGATCGTGCACGGCGCGGTCAGCATGGTGGAGATGGCGCTGAAAGGACTCGGCGAGCGCGACATCGTTCACCTCGACGACGAGCGCCGCGCCGCGATGGTCAGCAACCTGCTGGTGGTGCTGTGCTCCGAGGGCGAGGCGCAGCCGGTGATCAACACCGGAACGCTGTACACGTGAGCCGGCCGCGATGAGCCGCCCGCTCTACGAGCACACGCAGACCGGCTGGCCGATCCGGATCGCGTTCCTCACGCTGGCGTTCGGCCTGCTGGTGCTGGCCGCATTGCCAGACTTTGACCAGATGCGCACACCACCGAGGGTGCTCGCGGCTGGTGTGGGCATCGCGGCGCTGTTCGGCTGGGTGTGGGGCTCGATGACGGTCCGCATCCAGGACGGCGCGCTTTGCATTCGGTTCGGGCTGGGTTGGCCGCGCAAGACCGTGCCGCTGTCGGACATCTCCGCCGTGGAGATCACCCGCACGTCGTTCATCGATGGCTGGGGCGTGCACCGGACCCGGCGCGGCTGGCTGTACAACGTGTCCGGCTACGACGCGGTGCTGCTGCAACTCGCGAGTGGTCGCAACCTGCTGGTCGGATCCGATGAGCCGCGTCGCCTCAAGGCCGCTCTGCAGCGCACTGCCGCGCGCGCCTGACCGCGATCGTGGCAAGCAGCGACAAGAAGACGTTCCTGCTGCGCATCGACCCGGAGCTGTGGGCCGACATGGAGCGGCTCGCCGCGGCCGAGTTGCGCAGCGTGAACGCGCAGGTTGAATTCCTGCTGCGCGAGGCGCTGGCCTCGCGCGGCGTCCGTTCGAAGACGGCCCGGAAGACCAGTCCCGGCCGGGACGACTAGGTCGACTGGCAGATCTGCGGCCGGCGCGGCGCCAGCCTAGCGACGGCCCTTGCGCGTCGCCGGTCTGGCTCTGACTTTCGCCTTGGCTTTCGGCCGGGCTTTCACCTTGGCCTTGGCCTTGGCTTTCGTCACGCGACCCTTGAGCCGCTTGAAGATCGCCGCACCGAGTTCAGCTGGCGAACGAACCGTGGTGACGCGAGCAGCTTCGAGCGCGGCGAACTTGTCCGCCGCAGTGCCCTTGCCGCCCGAGATCACCGCGCCCGCGTGACCCATGCGCTTGCCCGGGGGCGCCGTGACGCCGGCGATGTACGCAACGACCGGCTTCGATACGTGCTTGCGGATGTACTCCGCACCCGCCTCCTCGTCGCTGCCGCCGATCTCGCCGACCATGATGATGCCTTCGGTCTGCGGGTCGTTCTGGAAGAGTTCCAGCACGTCGATGAAGTTCATGCCGCGCACCGGGTCGCCGCCGATACCGACGCAAGTGCTCTGGCCGAGGCCGACGTTGGTCGTCTGGAACACCGCCTCGTACGTGAGCGTGCCCGAGCGCGAAACGATGCCGACCTTGCCCTTCTTGTGAATGAAGCCCGGCATGATGCCGATCTTGCATTCTCCCGGCGTGATCACGCCGGGGCAGTTCGGGCCGACCAGCCGCGACTGCGAATCCTTGAGCGCGGCCTTCACCTTGACCATGTCGTTCACCGGGATGCCCTCGGTGATGCACACGATCAGCGCGATGCCGGCATCCGCCGCCTCGATGATCGCGTCGGCCGCGAACGGCGGCGGCACATAGATCATGGTGGCATTGGCTTCGGTTTTCGCGACCGCGTCGCGCACGGTGTTGAACACCGGCAGGCCGAGGTGCTTCTCGCCACCGCGGCCCGGCGTGACGCCGCCGACAAGCTTGGTGCCGTATTCGAGGCAACCCTGCGAATGGAACGTGCCCTGCTTGCCAGTGAAGCCCTGGCAGATCACGCGCGTGTTCTTGTTGATCAGGATCGACATCGGTTACTTCCTCGCGGCGGCCGCGACGACCTTCCTGGCGGCATCGGTCAGGTCGGTGGCAACGATCAGGTCCAGCCCGCTCTCGGCGAGCAGCTTGCGGCCCTGCGGCGCATTGGTGCCTTCGATGCGGACGACGACCGGCAGGTGCAGGCCGAGGTCGCGCGCGGCGCCGATCACACCCTCCGCAATCATGTCGCAGCGAACGATGCCGCCGAAGATGTTGACGAGGATAGCCTTGACCTTCGGATTGTTGAGGATGAGCTTGAACGCGGTCGTCACGCGCTCACGCGTGGCGCCGCCGCCGACGTCGAGGAAATTGGCGGGCGAACCGCCGTAGAGCTGAATGACGTCCATCGTGGCCATGGCAAGGCCTGCGCCATTCACCATGCAGGCGATGTCGCCGTCGAGCGAGACGTAGTTGAGGTCCGCTTCGCCCGCGATCCGCTCCATCTCGTCTTCCTGCGAGGTGTCGCGCATCTCGACCAATGCCTGCTGGCGGAAGAGCGAGTTGTCTTCGATGCCGATCTTGCCGTCGAGGGCGATCACGTCGCCGTCGCCGTTGACGATCAGCGGGTTCACCTCGACCAGACTCGCGTCGCAGTCCATGTAGAGCTTGAACAGGCCGCGCGCGATCTGCTCGAACTGCGCGATCTGCTTGCCCTCGAGGCCCAGTCCGAACGCCAGGGTGCGGCAATGCGAACCCTGGATACCCGTCGCCGGGTGGATTTCGACGCGGATGATCTTCGCCGGCGTCCTGGCGGCCACTTCCTCGATATCCATGCCGCCAGCAGCCGAGGCGACGAACGCCACGCGACCGGTGTCACGGTTGAGGAGCAGGCTGAGGTACAGCTCGCGGTCGATCTTCGAGCCGGTCTCGACGTAGACCTGGTTGATCGGCAGGCCCTCGGCCGACGTCTGCTTGGTCTTCAGGCGCTGGCCGAGCATGCCGGCTGCCGCGGCCGCAACGTCGTCCATCGACTTGACCACTTTGACGCCACCGGCCTTGCCGCGACCACCCGCATGCACCTGGGCCTTGACGACCCAGACCGCGCCGCCGAGGCGCCTGGCGGCGTCGACAGCTTCGGCCGGCGTGGCGGCGACGAAGCCCGGCGGCACGGGGATGCCGTAGCGGGCGAACAGCTGCTTCGACTGGTATTCGTGGAGGTTCATGGGGCTCGGTCGAGGTGGGACGAAGCTCCGCAGTTTACCTCAAGACGCCTCTGCTAAAGTGCCGGGCCATGGCGCGAGCGCTGAAGACCGAACTGACTGAATCCGGGCGGGGGACGACCGGCATCGAACTGCCATGGCGGGTGCTGTCGCTGTTGAACGTGTTCCGCCTGCTCCTGCCGATGCTGCTGCTGCTGGTCTTCTTCTTCAACGCCCCGAGCAATGACATTGGCAGCCACCAGCCCGGCCTCTTCATCAGCGTCGCGGTGGGGTACTTCGCCTTCGGGCTCGTCTGCATCCAGACCATCCAAAGCCGCATGCCCTCGGCCGAATGGCAGGCCATCATCATGCTGCTGGTCGACGCCATCGCGATGAGCGTCCTCATGCACGCGAGCGGCGGCGTTTCCAGCGGCCTCGCCACCCTGCTCGTCCTGCCGACGGGAGCGACGGCTACGATCCTGCACCGCCGCTATGCGCTGCTCGGAACATCGTTCGTCGCGTTGTCGCTGCTGACGGAGACGACGATCTCGTTCCTGCAGGGAGAAAGCTTCCGGTCGGACTTCCTGATCACCGGGTTGACCGGAGCCAGCCTGTTCGCGATCACCCTGCTCGCCGTGCCGTTCGCTGCGCGACTGCGGGAGAGCGAAGCGCTCGCGAAGCAGCGCGAGATCGACCTTGCGAACCTCAACGAGTTGAACGAGTTCATCGTGCAGCACCTGCGCGAGAGCATCCTCGTGGTCGACGAGAGCGACCACGTTCGACTCATCAATGAAACCGCCGCACAGCTGTTGCAGGGCGGCGCGGTGCCGAGCGGCACGTCACTCGCGGCAGTGTCGCCGCGCCTGTCGTACGTGCTGGAAGCGTGGCGCAGGCAAGCGTCGGACAGGCGCGACAATGTCGGTGAGATCGTGGGTGCCGATGGCGGCACGGTGATCCGTCCACACTTCGTGGCACTCGCCGAAAGCGGGTCCGGTCCCGTGCTGATCTTTCTGGAAGACACCAGCGTCATCGCCGATCGCGCGCAACAGTCGAAGCTGGCGGCGCTGGGACGGTTGAGCGCCAGCATTGCGCACGAGATCCGCAATCCGGTCGGAGCAATGAGCCATGCGGGCCAGCTGCTGCGCGAGTCTCCCGGGCTTACCGATGACGACCGCCACCTCACTGACATCATCGACAAGAACGGCGTGCGGGTCAGTCACATCATCGAGAACGTACTGCAGCTGTCACGGCGCGACACGACGAAGCAGGAACGCCTGGACGTGACGGAGTGGCTGTCCGGCTTCATTGCCGAGTACGAACAGACCTTGCAGCTCGATCTCACCTCTTCCCGCATCGACATGGATCGCAACGTCGGTCGCATCGACGTGCAGTTCGACCCCTCGCACCTGCGCCAGGTGCTCTGGAATCTGTGCGACAACGCGTTTCGGCACGGTGCAAGCGCGGGCGCCTCGGGTCGCGTCGACATCCGGACAGGCCGCATTGCAGCCACCGGGCGACCGTTCGTCGAAGTGGCTGATCGTGGCCACGGCGTCGATCCGTCGCAGGCTGAACGCATCTTCGAGCCGTTCTTTACCACCGGCTCGGGTGGCACCGGCCTTGGCTTGTTCATCTCGCGCGAGCTGTGCCAGACGAACGGCGCGCTGTTGCTCTACGAGCCGCGGGCTGGGGGTGGTAGCATTTTCCGCATCATTTTCGCCGACCCGAGCCGCTGGAAAGATTGATGCTGGAACGCAAGTCGCACCCCCGCGCACTGGTCATCGACGACGAGCCGGACATCCGCGAGTTGCTGTCCATCACGCTCGGTCGCATGCAGATCGAGGTCGTGACGGCAGGTGATTACGCGAGCGCGATCAAGGCGCTCGGCCCGGAACGATTCGACCTCGTGCTCACGGACATGCGGCTTCCGGACGGCAACGGACTCGACATCGTCGACTGGATCCAGCACCACCGCCCCGGCGTGCCGGTGGCTGTGATCACCGCGCATGGCAACGTCGACACAGCCGTGCGGGCACTCAAGCTGGGTGCCTTCGATTTCATCTCGAAGCCGCTCGACCTGGGCTCGCTGCGCAAGCTGATCAAGGCGACGTTGAAGCTGCGCTCAGGCAACGATCCCGCGTTCGACATCACGCAACCCGTCGTGGCGCCGTCCGGCTTGCGGTTGCTTGGCCAGTCCAGGCCAATGCAGCAGCTTCGACAGATGATCGCCAAGGTCGCGCGCAGCCAGGCACCGGTCCACATCGCGGGCGATTCAGGCACCGGCAAAGAACTGGTCGCGCGGATGATTCACGACACGGGACCCCGCCATGACGGACCGTTCGTGCCGGTCAACTGCGGCGCGATCCCGTCCGAGCTGATGGAAAGCGAGTTGTTCGGCCACAGGAAAGGCAGCTTCACGGGCGCCGTGGTCGACAAGGAAGGGCTGCTCCAGTCGGCCGAGGGAGGCACGCTGTTCCTGGACGAAGTTGCGGACCTGCCCCTGCACATGCAGGTGAAGCTGCTGCGCGTGATCCAGGAGAAGTCCATTCGACCCGTCGGCGAGACGCGCGAAATGCCGGTCGACGTGCGCGTGCTGTCGGCGACCCATCGCAAGCTCGACGAGCTGGTGAAGTCCGGCAAGTTCCGCGAGGACCTTTACTACCGCATCAACGTCATCGAGCTGCGTGTGCCGGCATTGCGGGAACGTCTCGACGACGTGCCTCCGCTCGTCGACATGCTGCTGGACCGTGTCGCCGGCCAGATCGGTGTGACGCGCCCACAGGTCAGCGACGAGGCGATGGACAAGCTGCTGTCCTATTCGTACCCGGGCAACGTGCGCGAGCTGGAAAATATCCTCGAACGCGCGGTGACGCTGTGCTCGAACGAGCGGATCGAACCGGAAGATATCCAGCTCAAGCCCGGGCAGTTACTCACTGATCTGCCGGAGCTTGCGGGACCGGATACCGTGAATGGAGTTGCGCCAGTGGATGGACTGGAGGGCCAGCTCGAACACATCCAGCGCGAGGCCATCATCCGTGCGCTGGAGCAGACCCGGTACAACAAGACGAAGGCGGCGGAATTGCTGGGGATGACTTTCCGACAGCTCAGGTACCGGGTGAAGAAGCTGGGGATCGAGTGAACGCCTGCTGAGCAACCGAGGATGTCGGCGCAGGAACACCAAGGTGATCCGTCGACCGTCAGTCGACGGCAGAGTTGATCCGGAACACCCCGAGGAACTTCTGCTCGTGGCCGTCTGCACTCGTGACCTGCAGCGCAACGAGTTCGCGCACGTCAGCGCGTGACGGTCCGCCCACGGCCAACAACTGGCGAAAAAGCACCGGATCCGGCGATTCGTTCGGTGCCACGAGTCTCGCCACTACGTACTTCACCTGGGGCGCCCGCGCGCGCACCGCATCGAGCGGCAGCGCGATCAGGTCGAGGGATTCCTTGACCTTCGCGACATCGAGCGGTGTCAGGCGGAAGTTGTTCGAGATGACCGCACACGCGGTGAAATACCGGATCAGGTGACCGTCTCCCGGTTCCGCCAGCACGACACCGGGGTCGCGGTCGCAGGCGTCCCGCAGCACGGGAAGCAATGGACGCAAGCTCGAAAACTGCTGGTCCATGGCCGGCACGTGTCTCCCGAACAACTGGTACCGAACCGTCGGGTAGTACGCCACGACGAGCGCGCATCCCAGCACCGCCCAGATAGCCCTTGCCGCACCGGACCATCGATCGACCGCCATGCTGGCCAGCACCAGCCATGGCAGGTACAGGTAGTAGACGCCGAATGAACCCAGCCGCAACTGCAACAGCAGCAAGCCGAGTCCGAACGCACAGGCCAGCCAGAAGAAGCTGCGGTGACCGGTCCGGTCGCGCAGCGACATCAGCAGTGAAACCAGGAGTGCCAGGGGCGCCACCCAGACCAGCAGCGTGTAGACCTGGTTGATCCTGCGCAGTCCGAGCGGCTGCGCCGCGATCGTGAACGGCGACTGGATCTCGTCGATGTCGCGGATCGTCGCCAGGTTGCCGGAAAGGAAATCGCCCGAGAATGCCATCACGGCGAGGAGCGGCAGCGCGAGCAGGACAGCCAGTCCGGTGAGCAGCGCCAGGTTCCGCGGCGTCCGGTCGCAAAGACACAGGAACAGCACGACAATGCAGGTACAGGCCGCGACGTACAGGTGGAAGAGGGACAAATAGTAGATGACGAATCGCGTCGACCAGAACGTCTCGGCCGGCACGAGCATCGCCAACGTACCGCAAAGGAGACCTGCGCAGAACCAGCCTGTGGCCGCGGGCGGGACGGCGTTGCCCCGCGTCCAGCCGAGCAGCAGGGCCGCAAGAAGCGGTACCTGCAGGATGAAGAGGCCGGCATGGATTCCAATGGCGGCACCGAGCCAAAGCCCAAGGACAGCAGCGCGTCCGACCTGGGCCGGCCGTGCGAACCAGCGCAATCCGAGCCAAAGTACGCCGAGGGACGCAATCTGCTCCGAACCGTGATGGTCGAGGGCGCCGACGCCGAACTGGTACTGGGTGAAGCCGTGCAAGGCGAAGCAAGTCGCAGCCACGAGCGTTGCCGCGACGGACAGACGCAGCTCCGCGCAGACTCCGACGACGAGCGCGACCGCCACCAGGCCGAGCAGCAGCGGCAAGTGCATCAGCACGGCCGCCGGGTTGGCAGTGCCCAGCATGCCCTGGACCAGCACGACTGCCTTCGCCAGCAACCAGTCATAGGCCCAGGGCCAGGTCACCCAGTCGCCCTCGGGCACGTGCATCAGCCGATCGAACTGGAACAACTGGCCCGTTGCAACCGCGTCGAGAATGCGCCTTGCGTGATAGAACGCATCATGCCCCACAGGCAGATACTGGCCGTCGACGAAAGACGCCGACGTCATCTGCAACGTGAGGACGATCATGACGAGACCCGCGAACAGCCAGACGAGTGTCAGACGAAACTGCGATGACAAGTGACGGATCCCGATGAGTCGCAACCCGTGACTCATATCACGACACGACCTGCAGTAGCGACATAATGTCGCTCGACTTGCCAAGGCAGATACGGAACGGCCGGGGCCCTGCACACTGGATTCCCAGATGATGGCCATTGCACAAGGCAGACGTCCGCGCTTCGCTTTCGACGATGAACCCCGCGCCGCTGATCGGACTCTCCGGGATCGAGGCGGCAGCTGCCATCGTAACTATGTCGAGCGCGTTGCCCTGGTTCGCGCGGCGCCGTAGCGGATGCAGCGACTCGTCAATTTTTTCGAGCGTCGCCGGGCCACTGGCCGGCGCAGTGACGCTGGCCTGGCACGTTACTTTGCGTTCCATTTCTCCCGGCGCAGCGCGGCCAGCACGTTTTTCTTTATGATTGGGCCGCTTGCCGCGACGAGGTCGAACGATGAACCGATTCCTGCGCCAGGCGACGGGCTACGTCGGGGCATCCGCACTGGCATTCGGAGTGGACTTCCTGCTGCTCTCGCTGCTGGTGGCGGTGTTCGGCGTGCGGTACCTGCTGGCAGCAGCGCTCTCGTTCCTTGCCGGAACGGTCGTCGTCTACTGGCTGTCCATCCGTCACGTGTTCGATTACCGTCGGCTCGATGACTGGCGCCGGGAGTTCGCGATTTTCGCGGCACTCGGCCTGGTTGGACTCGTCGTCAACCTTGCCGTGCTCTACTCGCTCGTGGAGCGCCTTGGCCTCCATTATCTGGTCGCAAAAGTCGGCGCTGCCGGCTGCACGTTCATTGTCAACTTTCTCCTGAGGCGCTGGATGCTCTTCCTGCCGCGTGGCCACCGACAGAACGAGAACATCAACGATGCGGGCATCGGGCCATGACGCGCACAGTGGTAATCGCCGGCGCCGGTCCGGCAGGACTCACGGCTGCGCTGGAGTTGCTGCGCAACGGCGGATGCCAACCGATCGTGATCGAAGCCGGCACGCAGGTGGGCGGCATCTCGCGCACGGTCAATTACCGGGGCAACCGCATGGACCTCGGCGGCCATCGGTTCTTCTCGAAGTCCGACTGGGTCATGAACTGGTGGCAACAGATCCTGCCGGTCGCCGAGGGTCAAGCTGGCGGCGATCCCATTGCGTTGGCGTACCAGGGCAAGTCACGCGAGTTCCAGCCAGGGACGCCTGCCGCGCGCGATGCCGGCGCGGTCATGCTCGTGCGCAACCGGTTGTCGCGCATCTATTACCGGCGGCGGTTCTTCGATTACCCGCTCAAGCTCAACCTCGCGACCATCGCCAACCTCGGCTGGCTCGAGACCGCGCTGATCGGGGCAAGCTACTCGAAAGGCCAGCTCTTCCCGCGGTCGCAGGAAGTGACGCTCGAGGATTTCTTCGTCAACAGGTTTGGACGGCGGCTGTACGAGACCTTCTTCAAGGACTACACGGAGAAGGTCTGGGGCGTGCCGTGCCAGGAGATTTCGGCCGAATGGGGCGCGCAGCGGGTGAAGGGCCTTTCCGTCACCAAGGCGCTCGCGCATGCCGTCGCCAGCGCCGTACGCAAGCCAGGCGACGTCGCGCAGAAGGAAGTCGAGACGAGCCTGATCGAACGCTTCCTCTATCCACGTCTCGGGCCTGGCCAGATGTGGGAAGAGGTCGCCGCGAAAGTCCAGGCACTCGGCGGCAAAGTCGAACTGCAGCAGGAAGTCGTGGGCCTGCGACGCACGGGTACGACAGTAACGGCCGTCGAGGTGCTGGATCGGGTGTCGCGTTCGAAGCGGCTGATTCCCTGCGATGCGTTCGTGTCGACGATGCCGCTCAGCCTGTTGATGGCGCAGTTGCAGCCCGAGGACGGCGAGGTCGTGCGGATTGCGTCAGCCCTGCCCTATCGCGACTTCATGACCGTCGGCCTCATCGTGAAGCAGATGCGGGCGCCGGGGTCGCGGGCTCAAGACCCGGTTGCGTCGATGCCCCCGGACAACTGGATCTACATCCAGGAACCGGACGTGAGAATCGGGCGGCTGCAGATCTTCAACAACTGGAGTCCCGACCTCGTCGCGGACGCGGGCATGGTGTCGCTCGGGCTCGAGTACTTCTGCCACGAAGGCGACGCAACGTGGAACATGGCCGACCCGGCCTTCCTGTCGTTTGCCGCAGCCGAACTGGAGAAGATCGGCCTGATCCGGCAACAGGACATCGTCGACGGCACGGTCGTGCGCGTGCCCAAGGCCTACCCGGCGTACTTCGGCGAGTATCGCGGCATCGGCAAGGTCCGGGACTGCCTCGACCGGTTCGACAACGTGTATGCGGTCGGCAGGAATGGCATGCACCGGTACAACAACCAGGATCATTCGATGCTGGCGGCCAAGGCGGCCGTTGATTGCATCGTCAGCGGCAGCCGCAACAAGACGGCCATCTGGTCGGTCAACACCGAGGACGACTACCACGAGGAAAGTGAGCGCGGCCTGGCACAGCGTGTCCACAAGTGACAAATTCTGTCGACCTGAACGCCCCCACCGGCAATCGCCTTTGCCCAACTCCATAGTATTTCAATATTTTTCAATAACTTACAAGTAAACTCATCTTGGCACGCTGCTTGCTTGAGAGATGTGAAGGCCAAAAAAGGCCTCTGAACCATCAGCGGATTCCAACGGAGTTTCAAATGATCAAGAGCATTCAGAAGGGTTTCACCCTGATCGAGTTGATGATCGTCGTGGCGATCATCGGCATCCTGGCGGCCATTGCCATTCCTGCGTATCAGGACTACCTGATCCGCTCGCAGGTCTCGGAAGGCCTGACCATGGCGGCGGCTGCGAAAGCCAGCGTCGCTGAGTTCTACGCCAACAGGGGCGCCTGGCCGGGGGACAACAACGTTGCCGGCATGGGCCAGGCCAACACGATTCAGGGCAAGTACGTGTCGCAGATCGGCATCACTAGTGGCGCCATCACGATCACCTTCGGCAACGAAGCCAATGTCACGAACCTGTCGGGCAGGACCGTGGGCCTGACCCCGGGCGCCAGCGCCAATGGCGACATCATCTGGAAGTGCGCCAATGCGACCAACCCGACGGGTTGGGTGACCAACGCCACCGCCGCAACCACGAATCTCTCGGGCAAGTACCTGCCGTCAAGCTGTCGATAATCACCTGGACAGCGCAATGACGTGTCGGCCCCGGCCCGATGCGGAATAAGCCCCCTCCCCGCGAGGGGGCTTGTTTGCTTGGAGGGCGTCGGTTCGCTGGCACGAGTGGCTGAACGTGAAGAATCGTGTCGGCCTCGACGCTGGCAGCGGCAATCACTCGTGCTCGGTGCCCGGACAATTCATTACTGCTTGATTGCTTAAGATAGAGTCTCTCCTGGCGCGCTGCTTGCTTTGGCAAGGTGCGGGCCAGGCAATGGCCACCAAGCCGTCCAGGGATTCCAACGGAGTTGCAAATGATCAAGAGGATTCAGAAGGGTTTTACCCTGATCGAGTTGATGATCGTCGTGGCGATCATCGGCATCCTGGCGGCCATTGCCATTCCTGCGTATCAGGACTACCTGATCCGCTCGCAGGTCTCGGAAGGCCTGACCATGGCGGCGGCTGCGAAAGCCAGCGTTGCCGAATTCCGGGCCAACAGGGGCGCCTGGCCGGGGGACAACAACGTTGCCGGCATCGGCGCGGCCAACACAATTCAGGGCAAGTACGTGTCGCGGATCGGCATCACGAGCGGCGCCATCACGATCACCTTCGGCAACGAAGCCAATGTCACGAACCTGTCGGGCAGGACCGTCGGTCTGACCCCCGGTGCCAGCGCCAATGGCGACATCATCTGGAAGTGCGGCAATGCAACCAACCCGACGGGTTGGGTGACCAACGCTACCGCCGCAACGACCAACCTCTCGGGCAAGTACCTGCCGTCGAGCTGCCGTTAATCGCCTGGACAGCGCAACGACGTGTCGGGTCCGGCCCGATGCAGAAGAAGCCCGCTACTCGCGAGGGGGCTTTTCTTGAGCTGAAAAGTCCGATCTGCCTCGCCCAAGCACCCCGCTGCACCGTCACCCAAGTGCACAATTGCGGAAAGAGTCACGCAACGAACAATTACCGCCGGTATATGTTCAATCGGTGAATGCCGGGATAATCCGGCACGAATCTCGAGACGTGCAAGATGTCGCTGTTACCCGCGAAGGATCTGGATCACATCATCAGCCACACGCACGGGCTGTGGGAGCCGCTGCGCGGTGCGTCCATATTTTTCACGGGAGCCACGGGTTTTGTCGGCACCTGGTTGCTGGCGAGCGTACTGCGGGCCAACGACGAATTCGACCTCGGCGTCTCGATCTGCGCGCTGAGCCGCAACCCAGGGCGCTTCATGGCTCAGGCGCCGGAGCTGGCAGATCACCACGCGGTGCAGCTGCTGGAAGGCGACATGTGCGGATTCATGCCGCCAGATGGACAGTTTTCCTACGTGATCCATGCTGCAACCGAACGGTCATTCGAGCCGGATCACCGTCGGCCTGTCGGCGCCTTCGATGCAGACGTCGAGGGTACGAGAAGGGTCCTCGAATTTGCACGCACCCATGGAGCGCGTCGGTTCCTTTTCACGAGTTCAGGGGCGGTCTATGGCGCCCAGCCAGCGTCCCTGACACACATCCCGGAGGACTACGCCGGCGCGCCATCGCCGCTGCAGCCGGGATCGGCATACGGGCAGGCGAAACGCGTCTGCGAATTCACGAGCATGATGTACGGCAAGACCTATGGCTTTGATACGACGATCGCGAGATTGTTCGCGTTCGTAGGACCCCTGCTCCCGCTTAACGCCAACTTCGCCGTCGGCAACTTCATCCGCGATGCGCTCGCGGGCGGTCCGCTGCGAATCGCCGGCGACGGCACGCCCTATCGGTCCTACCTGTACGCGGCGGACCTGGCGATCTGGTTATGGACCATCCTGTTGCGCGGAACCTCCGCCCGTCCGTACAACGTAGGCTCGGCCCGCGCCGTCACCATCGCGGAGTTGGCGCGCACGGTTGCCGATGTCACGGGACGCGGAGCATCGATCGAGATCGCGCAGCGACCAGCCCCCGGAGCAATGCCTGCGCGCTATGTGCCTGAGGTCGAGCGAGCAGCGTCGGAACTGGCCTTGCGCGATCATGTATCACTCGAGGACGGCATCATGAAGACGTACGAATGGCATCGGGCGCTGGATCGCAGGAAAACAATCGCATGACGCCACAGGCACCCGGTGGAGATGACACCGGACCGGGCTCATCCGCACCAGACTTCGTACGCGCGCAGTTCAGGTCGGCAGCCGCCGTGATGTCAGCCATGCTGGCCGACGATGGGCTCGTGGTCCGGATCCAGTCCGCAGCCGCCGCGTGCGTTGCCAGCCTGCAGAGCGGCGGCAAGCTGCTGCTGGCCGGAAACGGCGGCAGCGCGGCAGACGCGCAGCACATCGCGGCGGAGTTCGTCAGCCGGCTCACGCTTGACCGAACAGGCATGGCCGCAATTGCATTGACGACCGACACGTCCATCCTGACCGCCGTAGGCAACGATTACGGCTTCGAGCACTTGTTCGCCCGCCAGATTCAGGCAATCGGCAGGAAGGGCGACGTCCTCGTCGCTTACTCCACTTCGGGTAGCTCGCCGAACATCCTGCGTGCGCTCACCGAAGCGCGCAGGCGTGGCATCGTCTGTGTAGGCATGACTGGCAATCGTGACGGACCGATGGTGGACCTTTGCGACCATGTGCTGGCCGTGCCTTCGGACCGGACACAGGCGATCCAGGAAGGCCATCTCGTGCTTGGGCACACGCTCTGTGGACTGGTCGAGCGAGCATTGTTCGGAGACGGGACCTGATGGAAGCGATCGTGCTCGCGGGCGGCCTTGGCACCCGCCTTCGCTGCACCGTCCCGGACTTGCCAAAGGTGATGGCGCCCGTATGCGGCCGGCCCTTCCTGCAAATCCTGTTGTCATCGCTTGCCGCGAAAGGCTGCACGCGGGCAATACTCTCGCTGGGCTACCTGGCGCATCGGATCCAGAACCACTTCGGTCCGCGCTTTGGCGGCATCGATCTCGCGTACGAGATCGAGTCCACGCCGCTCGGAACCGGCGGAGCGTTGCGTCGCGCGCTTGTCCGCTGCGAAGCGGATCACGTGCTGGTCCTGAATGGCGACTCCTATCTGGATCTCGAGATCGACGACCTGCAATCGCGATGGCGGCAATGCAGGCATCCGATCATCGTCGCACGGGAAGTCGAGGACACCTGCCGGTACGGCCGGCTGGTCACGGCGGGCGATCGGCTGGTCGGATTCACCGAGAAGGGCGTCCCGGGCCACGGCCTCATCAACGCTGGACATTATTTGCTGCCACGGGACATCGCGCGGCATTTTCCCGCCGCCGAAGCGTTTTCCCTGGAACGGGATTTCCTCGTCAAGGCGCCCGCTGCTTGTCCATTCGAGGTCTTCACGACGCACGGCCAGTTCATTGATATCGGCGTGCCGGAAGACTACCTACGCGCCCAATCCGAATTGTTGCCGCTATGCCAGTGAGCCCCCGGGCACTGTTCCTGGACCGCGACGGCGTCATCAACGTCGACCGTGGCTACGTCTGCTCGCCGGAACAATTCGAACTGGTCGACGGGATTATGGATCTCTGCCGGCATGCGGTCAGTCTCGGTTACCTGCTGGTCGTTGCCACGAACCAGGCGGGCATCGGGCGCGGCTACTACACGGAGGCGGACTTCCTCGCACTGACCGACTGGATGTGCGACGCTTTTCGCGAGCGCGGCGCGCCCATTTCAAAGGTCTACTATTGCCCGTTTCATCCGGAATTCGGGGTGGGCGTGTACCGGCGTGAATCGGACTGCCGCAAGCCCGCTCCAGGCATGATCCTGCAGGCCGCGCGTGAGTTTGGCATCGACCTGCATCGCTCCGTGCTCGTGGGCGACAAGGAGTCGGACATCATGGCGGGCGTCGCGGCAGGCGTGGGCTGTAATGTGCTTTACTGGCCGAAATCCGGCCGCGCGCAACCGCCTGCTGCGACACTGGCGTCGCAGACGGCAACTCATCTGGCGGATGTCGTCCAGCTCCTCGGTGATTCACAAGGCACATGACTTGAGCGCACGACCTCAATGCACGTTCTGAACCCGCAATTCAAGGAAATGTGCATCCACCAGGACCAGTCGGTCCTGCATGCCATCAATCGGCTGGAAAGCAACCGCGTGCAGATTGCCTTCGTGCTCGGCTCCTCCGACCAACTGGTCGGCGTGGTCACCAACGGCGACGTACGGCGCTTTCTGCTCGAGGGCGGCGAGACCAGCGACAGCGTTCAGCTGTGCATGAACCGCACCTACCGCTCGGCACCCGACAAAGCATCGCGTGAGGATCTGCTGAAGCTGCTCGACCTGGGGTTCAATGCCATTCCCCGGGTCGATGGGGGTGGCCGGTTGATCGACGTGATCACGGCTGAGCACCTGCCGACCGTGCCCGAAGCACCGATCTTCACGCGCGCGCGCGCACCGGTCCGCGTGAGCTTCGGCGGTGGCGGGTCGGACCTCACCTACTTTTTCGTCGATCACCCTGGCGCCGTGCTGAGCACGACGATTTCGCTGTTCTGTCACGTAACGCTCGTACCGCGGAACGATGCCGAGATTCACCTGCACGCCGAGGATCTCGACGAGGTCGAATCCTACGCATCGCTTGCAGACCTGCAGTCGCGAATGAATCGCACGAGCCTCCTGGCCGCGACAGTCGCAGTCATCAAGCCAGCATCCGGATTCAGCCTCTACGTGCGCTCGGATTTTCCCGTCGGCTCAGGCCTCGGTGGTTCTTCGGCAGTTACCACGGCCATCGTTGCGGCATTCAACGAGTTGCGGCTCGATCGCTGGACCACCTATGAGATCGCCGAACTCTGTTACCAGGCCGAACGCCTTTGTTTCGGCATCGCAGGCGGCTGGCAAGATCAGTACGCGTCGGCATTCGGCGGGTTCAACCTGATCGAGTTCGACGGCACGCGCAATCTAGTGCACCCCATCCGACTCGAGGAGTCGGTGGTCAGCGAACTCGAGGAGTGCCTGATACTCTGCGATACGCAGATAGCGCACGATTCCGGCAGGATTCACCACGAACAGCGAGTCGAATTCGACCGCGACAGCAAAGCGAGCGAACTGAAAGCGGCCGTTGACTTGTGCCGGAAGATGCATCGACACTTGATCCGTGGCGAGTTGATCGAATTCGGTCGTGACCTGCATGCCGCCTGGCAACTCAAGCGCGGATTCGCCGCCTCGGTGACGAACCCGCACATGGATCACATTTACGCATCCGCGATGAATGCAGGTGCAATGGGCGGCAAATTGCTCGGCGGCGGCGGCGGCGGATTCTTCCTGTTTTTCGTGCAGCCACGCTGTCGCAAGGCGGTCACCGCAGCGCTCATATCAGCCGGCTGTCGCATCTTTGCCTTCCGCTTCGAATCGAAAGGTGTCACTTCGTGGCGGTCCAAGCTGACATGAAGCGGCAGACTTTCGACATCGGCGGGTTCGCAATTGGCGGTCCTCGAGTCTTCGTGATCGCCGAGGTCGGTAACAACCACAACGGCTCCATCGATCTCGCACGGGAACTGGTGGACGCCGCGATCGAGTCCGGCGCGGACTGCGTTAAATTCCAGATCCGGGACCGCAAGGCCTTGTATCGGACTCGCAGCGATGGCTCCGTGACCGAGGACCTGGGGGTCGAGTACATCCAGGACCTGCTGAACAAGGTCGAACTGTCGGTCGCAGAGCACCGCGCGATTCGCGAGTACTGCCGACAGAGAAACGTAATCTACATCTGCACGCCATGGGACGAGCCAAGCGTGGATGTCCTTGCCACGTTCGATGTGCCCGCGCTCAAGATCGCTTCGGCCGATCTGGCCAACCCCTACCTGATCCGCAAGGCGGCTTCGCTGGGCAAACCGCTGATTCTTTCGACCGGCATGTCGTTCGAGCACGAGATCATCCGCGCCATCGCCCTGTTAAGCGGCGTTGGAGTTCCGTTCGCCCTCCTCCACTGCAACAGCACGTACCCGGCTCCGGAGAGCGATATCCAGCTCGGCTATCTTGGCCGGCTGGCGCAGTTGCACGAGTTCGTCGGCTACTCAGGTCATGAACGCGGCATCGCCGTAACCATTGCGGCCGTCGCGCTTGGTGCCAAAATCGTCGAGCGGCACATCACGCTCGACCGCTCCATGGAGGGTCCCGATCACCTGGCCAGCCTCGAACCGGGAGAGTTCCGCAATCTCGTGGACGGTATCCGGCAGGTCGAGAAGGCCCTGCCGTGGAAGGGACCGGGCCGGCACGCAAGCCAGGGCGAATTGCTGAACCGCGAAAACCTGGGAAAGAGCGTGATTGCGGCGCACGCGATCGCGACAGGCGAGACATTCACCGAGTCATCGTTCCGTATCGCAAGTCCAGGCCAGGGGCTGCCACCCTACCGGCTCGAAGAACTGATCGGCCGGAAGGCGCAGCGCAATGTCGACGCAGGCGACTTCCTGTTCGAGAGCGACCTCAATGAACGGGATGCGGTCGATCACCGATACCGCTTCCCGGTAAAGTGGGGTGTGCCGGTCCGGTATCACGACTTCCGTCAATACCACCAGCGGATCAGCCCTGACCTCTTCGAGTTCCACCTGTCATATCGCGACCTCGCGACGGACCCGCGCGTGCACCTGGAGCTCACGGAATGCACGCGGCTGGTGGTGCATGCGCCCGAACTCTTCGAGAACAGCGAATTGCTCGACCTGGCGGCCGATGACGAAGCCTACCGCCGGCGATCGATCGACAATCTCCAGCGCGTGGTCGACGCGACTGAAATCATTGGTGAATTCTTCCCGTCGGCTGATTCGTTTCTCATCGTAGCGAATGTCGGTGGTTTCTCGGCCGACGCGCCCGTGCCTTTGGCACGGCGTCCGGCGCTGTACGAGCGCTTCCACGAGTCGTGCTCGCGGATAGACTTCGGCCAGACCGAATTGACACCTCAGAACATGGCGCCGTTCCCGTGGCACTTTGGCGGCCAGCGTCACCAGAACATCTTCATGATGCCGGATGAACTCGCCACCATGACGGACCAACTCAAGTTGCGAATCTGCCTCGACCTGTCCCACCTGCAGATGACCTGCAATCACTTCGGGCTCGATTTCCAGCAGGAACTGGACGTGCTGCTGCCGCGCACCGCGCACCTGCACGTCGCGGACGCGGCGGGCACGAACGGCGAAGGCGTCGTGATGGGCACCGGAGACGTCGACTGGCCGCGAACGTGGCGCAAGATCATCCGCTACCCGCAGATCGGGTTCATCCCCGAAGTCTGGCAAGGACACAAGGACCACGGGGCGGGATTCTGGAATGCCCTTGCGTACCTGATGGAAATTCAGTCAGGCCTCGGCACTGGCGACAGTACGAATCCGCGTGAGGCATGGCTGTGACCACACCCGATCTGAAAGACCGCCTGGAGACATTGCTTGCGGAGACGACGGCCTCCGCGACCGACCGGCAGACTCACGATCTCGATCGGATGATTGGCAGCCTGGACCAGCCGTTCGTGCTGTTTGGAGCGGGCAACCTCGGCAGAAAAGCTCTCAGGACCTTGAGAAAAATCGGCAAGGAGCCAGCCGCATTTATCGACAACAATCCGGCGCTCCAGAACACCGCAATCGACGGCGTGCCCATCTTGAGCCCCGCCGCTGCGGCCGCACGATTCGACGCGCGGCGTGTCGGGGTCATCACGACAATCTGGTGCGGCGAGGCAACGGACAAGATGGCCGATCGCATTCGTCCTCTGCGAGCGCTGGGATACGAGAAGATCGCCCTGTTCGGGCACCTCGCATGGAGATTTCCAGACGAATTCCTGCCGCATTACTCGCTGGACCTCCCCTCCCGCGTCCTGCCTCATTCGGGTGATATCCGCCGCGCATTCGACCTGTTGTCGGATGACGAATCGCGCGAGATCTTCGTCAATCACATTGAGTGGCGCTTGTTCCTTGATTACGATTTGCTGCCGCACCCGTCATCCGACGAGATCTACTTCAGCGACCGCTTTACGAGCATGCTGGATGCCGAGATTCTCTATGACATCGGTGCCTATATCGGCGACTCCGTGAGCGCCTTTCTGGCGTCCAGGCGGGGCGGCAGGTTCAGTGAGATCCATTCGTTTGAGCCGTCGCCCGGAAACTTTCGCAAACTTGAGCAATACGTCGCTGATCTCGGCGAGCGTGGAGAGAAGGTCTTTGCGCATCGCCTCGCCCTCGGCGACAGCGATGGCGTGATAGAGGTCGAAGCCGAGCATGGACCGGCTTCTCGCGTCGGCAAGGGCACAGAGATCGTCCGCGTCACGACGATCGATGATTTCAGCACGACGGCCGCCGCGCCCACGTTCATCAAGATCGACATCGAAGGGTTTGAGCCGCAGTGCCTGCAAGGCGGCCGATCCACGATCGCGAAATCCGGCCCGGCCGTCGCCGTGTGCGTGTACCACGCACAATCCCATCTCTGGTCGATCCTCCTGCAGTTGCACTCCTATTACCCGGATTACAGATTCCGGCTCTGCCCGCACCTTGCCGACGGCTGGGATCTGGTGCTCTATGCGGTGCCGGAACACAGGCTCCCGCGGCTGGCTGCGGTTTCATCGCGGACTGATTGAAAATGCGCGTAGCTGATTTCATTTTTGATTTCATTGCCAGCCAGGGCGTCGACCACGTCTTCTTCCTGCCGGGTGGCGGGGCCATGCACCTGAACGATGGCCTGCGGCGCCAGACTTCGATCAGCGCAATCAGCATGCTGCACGAGCAGGGAGCGGCCATTGCCGCCGAGGGATTCGCGCGCACATCCGGAAAATTCGGGGTCTGCCTCGTCACGTCCGGCCCCGGCGCGACGAATGCGATCACGGGCCTCGCCGGCGCCTGGTTCGAGTCGACGCCTGTCCTGTTCATTTCCGGCCAAGTGAAGCGCTCGAACATGAAGGGTGACCTGGGCGTGCGGCAACTCGGAGCACAGGAACTGGACGTCGTGACGATGGTTGGCTCCCTGACGAAGTACGCCACGTGCCTGATGGACCCGCTTCAGGTCAGACGCACCCTGCAGGAAGCGCTGCATCGGATGATGGAAGGCCGTCCCGGGCCGGTATGGATCGAAGTGCCGCTCGACGTGCAGGCAGCAGAGATTGATCCGGAGGCCTTGACCTCGTTCGAGGGCGCCGGGCCTCCGGTCGGCTCCTGTCAATTACCGGCGGAACCCCGAGATCTCGCGGCCGTAGCAGACTATCTTCGCCAGGCAAAGCGACCCGTCTTGCTGGCAGGCAACGGCATCCATTGCTCACACGCAGAGAAGGCGTTCCGGCGGCTCGTCGAACGACTCAACATTCCGACGCTGACCACCTGGACCGCAGCGGACCTGCTCGAGTCGAGCCATCCGCTGTCATTCGGGCGACCCGGGACGGCGGCGCCGAGGGCAGCTAATTTCACCGTGCAGAATGCTGACTTTGTGCTTGCCATCGGGACCCGCCTCGACTTCACGGTCACCGGTTTCGATCGCGCCCAGTTCGCGCGCGGAGCGATCGTTGCAGTCGTGGACATCGACAAGGCCGAGATGGAGAAACTCGGTGACCTTCCCGACATGGCCGTCGTTTGCGATGCCA